>NZ_JBJDRL010000005.1:0-118234 GCF_044987475.1 Microbacterium sp. ZW CA_36 | reverse complement strand
CGCCGCCCCCGCCCCGGCGACCCCCGGCGACCACGTCGGCGTGCACGAGCAGAAGGACGGACGCTTCTACGTCGGCGTCACGCCCATCGTCGGCCGCGTCTCGGGCCCGACGCTCGCGAAGCTCGCCGACGTCATCGAGGCGCACGGCTCGAGCCGCCTGCGCACGACGCCGCACCAGAAGCTCGTCATCCTCGACGTCCCCGCCGAGAACGTCGAGCCGCTCGTCGCCGAGCTCGACGCGCTCGGGCTGCAGGCGCGACCGAGCCTGATCCGCCGCGGCACGATCGCCTGCACCGGCATCGAGTTCTGCAAGCTCGCGATCGTCGAGACGAAGGTCAACGCGACCGCTGCCGTGCTCGACCTCGAAGAGCGTCTCAAGGGCTTCGAGCTGCCGCATCCGATCGCCCTGCACGTCAACGGATGCCCCAACTCGTGCGCACGCATCCAGACCGCCGACATCGGACTCAAGGGCCAGCTCGTCACCATCGACGGCGAGCAGGTGCCCGGCTACCAGGTGCACCTCGGCGGCGGACTCGCCTCGCAGGACCGCGACGAGCCGGGCCTCGGCCGCACCGTGCGCGGGCTCAAGGTGGCCGCGGACGGCATCGCCGACTACGTCGAGCGCGTCGTGACCCGCTTCCTCGCCGACCGCGAGGCCGACGAGACGTTCGCCCAGTGGGCGCACCGCGCCGAAGAGGAGGCGCTGCAGTGACCGTCTCCGCAACGCGTTTCGTCTCGCTCGTTCCTCACTCGCTCAACGACCGCGGCCCTTCGGTCGTTGAGCGAGGGAGCGCCAGCGACCGAGACGAAGCGCCCCGGACCAACGAGGAGGCTCAGGTATGACCGTCTCACTCGCCCCCCGCGTCGCCGTCAAGCGCACGCGCGAAGAGCTGCAGGCGCTCGCCGAGCAGGGCAACCTCGAGCTCGGCAGCCTCACCGACCACGAGGCATCCGCCGCCGAGGTCGTCGCGTGGGTCGCGCGCAACTTCGGAACGGATGCCGCAGCCGTCGCCTGCTCCATGGCCGACGCCGCGCTCCCCCACCTCGTCGCCGAGCAGCTGCCGGGCGTCGACGTGCTCTTCCTCGACACCGGCTACCACTTCACCGAGACCTACGCGACACGCGACGAGGTGCAGCGTGCGCTCGACGTGCGGATCATCGACATCACCCCCGACCAGACCGTCGCCGAGCAGGACGCCGAGTTCGGCGCCCAGCTCTTCGCCCGCGACCCGGGCCTGTGCTGCGCCCGGCGCAAGGTGGCCCCGCTGCAGGACGCGCTGGGCGGCTACGAGGTGTGGTTCACCGGCGTCCGCCGCGACGAGGCGCCCACGCGCACGAACACGCCCCTCGTGACGTGGGACGAGCGCAACGGGCTCGTCAAGGTCAACCCGGTCGCAGCGTGGAGCTTCGACGACGTGCTCGCCTACGCCACCGCGCACAAGGCGCCGGTGAACCTGCTCGTCGGGTTCGGCTACCCCTCCATCGGCTGCGAACCGTGCACGAAGCCGGTCGCCGCCGGCGAAGACCCCCGGTCCGGCCGCTGGGCCGGGCTCTCGAAGACCGAATGCGGACTCCACGAATGACTCTCGATACAGCTCAGGGCGTTTCGTCTCGCTTCGCTCGCTCAACGACCGAAAGCGACCGGTCGTTGAGCGAGCGAGGAACGAGCGAGACGAAACGCGCCGACGGCCTCAGCACCCTCGACCTGCTCGAGGCCGAGGCGATCCACGTCATCCGCGAGGTCGTCGCCGAGTTCGAGCGGCCTGTGCTGCTGTTCTCCGGCGGCAAGGACTCGGTCGTCGTGCTGCACCTGGCGACCAAGGCCTTCGCGCCCGGCCGCGTGCCGTTCCCCGTGCTGCACGTCGACACCGGGCACAACTTCCCCGAGGTGCTGGCCTTCCGCGACGAGACCGTCGCGCGGCTCGGCATCCGTCTGGAAGTCGCCCGCGTGCAGGACTACATCGACGACGGCCGCCTGCAGGAGCGCGCCGACGGCACCCGCAACCCGCTGCAGACGGTGCCGCTGCTCGACGCCATCGCCGCGGGCCGCCACGACGCCGTGTTCGGCGGCGCCCGCCGCGACGAGGACAAGGCCCGCGCCAAGGAGCGGATCATCTCGCTGCGCGACGAGTTCGGGCAGTGGGATCCGCGCAACCAGCGCCCGGAGCTCTGGAGCCTCTACAACGGACGCCACACGCCCGGCCAGCACGTGCGGGCGTTCCCGATCTCGAACTGGACCGAGCTCGACGTCTGGCGCTACATCGAGCGCGAGGGCATCGCGCTGCCGCCGCTGTACTTCGCACACGAGCGCGACGTCTACGCCCGCGACGGCATGTGGCGCCCCGTCGGCCCGTTCTCGCCGCCCCGCGACAACGAGCACGTCGAGCGCCGCACCGTGCGCTACCGCACCGTCGGCGACATGAGCTGCACCGGAGCGGTGGATTCGGATGCCGCGGACCTCGCCGCGATCGTCGCCGAGGTCGCCGTCTCCACCCTCACCGAGCGCGGCGCGACCCGCGCCGACGACCGCCTCAGCGAGGCGGCCATGGAGGACCGCAAGAAGGACGGGTACTTCTAAATGTCTCTCGATACTCAGAGCGTTTCGTCTCGCTTCGCTCGCTCAACGACCGAAATCCCCCCGGTCGTTGAGCGAGGAGCGCAGCGACGAGACGAAACGCGCGAGCCGACGCTGTTCCGGTTCGCGACCGCGGGATCGGTCGACGACGGCAAGTCGACGCTGGTCGGCCGGCTGCTGCACGACTCGAAGGCGATCCTCGCCGACCAGCTCGAGCAGGTCGCCCGCACGTCCGCCGACCGCGGCTTCGCGCACGGCGACTTCGACTTCGCCCTCCTCACCGACGGCCTGCGCGCCGAGCGCGAGCAGGGCATCACGATCGACGTCGCCTACCGCTACTTCTCGACGGGCACGCGATCGTTCGTGCTCGCGGACTGCCCGGGCCACGTGCAGTACACGCGCAACATGGTCACCGGCGCGACGACCGCCGACGCCGTCATCGTGCTCGTCGACGGCCGAAAGGGCGTGCTCGAGCAGACCAAGCGGCATCTCGCCGTCGTGGCGCTGCTGCGCGTTCCCCACGTGATCGTCGCGGTCAACAAGATCGACCTGATCGGCTTCTCGGCCGATGCCTTCGCCGGCGTCGCCGCCGAGGCCCGCGCCGTCGCGACCGAGCTCGGCATCGAGGATCTGCACGTGCTGCCCGTGTCGGCGCTCGAGGGCGACAACATCGTCGACCGCTCGGACCGCACGCCCTGGTACGACGGCCCGGCGCTGCTCGAGCTGCTCGAGACGCTTCCCGCGACCGATGAGCTGGAGCAGGAGCTCGAGCCGCTGCGGCTTCCGGTGCAGCTCGTGCTGCGCCCGCAGGGCGGCCTGGCACCCGGCATCGACGAGGCCGAGGCGGAGCGCCTGCGCGACTACCGCGCGGTCGCGGGCCGTATCTCGAGCGGCGTCGTGCGCGTGGGCGACCGGGTGGAGGTGTTTCCCTCCGGGCGGGAGACCACGGTCACTGGCATCCGCTCCGCCGGCACCGAGGTCCAAGAGGCGACCGCCCCGCAGTCGGTCTCGCTCGAGTTCGAGGACGATATCGACACCGCACGCGGTGCACTCGTGGTCGCGGCCGGCTCGCTGCCGGCGCCCCGACGCGAGTTCGACGCCGAGCTGTTCCAGCTCGATGCGCGGGCGCTGACCCCCGGCATCCGTGTCCTCATCAAGCACGGCACCGCAACGGTGCAGGCCATCGTCGCGCAGATCGAGTCGCGCTACGACCTCGATGCGCTCACGCACGAGCCCGCGCAGACGCTCGAGACCAACGACATCGGCCGCGTGCGGCTGCGGGTGGCGGCAGACCTGCCGCTCGAGCCGTACCGCACCAGCCGCCACGGGGGCTCGTTCCTCGTGATCCATCCGTCCGACGGCGCCACGCTCGCCGCCGGCATCGTGCGCGACTGACCGGTCGCGCACACCAGCCCACCGAGCAACATCCGAACCGAAGGAGGCGACACCGTGAACACAATCCGCACCGCGACCGCAATCACAACCCTGGGACTCGTGGCGGCCATGATGGCCGGGTGCGCCTCCGCTGCGGCGGACCCCGGCAGCGGCGAGACCTCCGCGCCGGTGGACGAGGTGCGCCTCGGCTACTTCGCCAACGTCACCCACGCTCCCGCGCTCGTAGGACTCGAAGAGGGCCTGTTCGAGGACGCGCTCGGCGACGTCGACGTCACGACCCAGGTGTTCAACGCGGGGCCTGCCGCCATCGAGGCCCTCTCGGCCGGCGCGATCGATGCCACGTACATCGGCCCGAACCCGTCGATCAACACGTTCATCCAGTCGGGCGGCGCGTCAGCGCGCATCGTCGCGGGAGCCGCCACCGGCGGCGCGGCGCTCGTTGTGCGCGAGGGCATCGATTCGCCGGACGACCTCGCCGGCACGACGCTCGCGTCGCCGCAGCTGGGCAACACGCAGGACGTCGCGCTGCGCAAGTGGCTGGCCGACGAGGGCTTCGAGACCGACACCTCGGGCGGCGGCGACGTGCAGGTCACGCCCACCGAGAACGCGCAGACCCTCACGCTCTTCCAGCAGGGGGAGCTCGACGGCGCCTGGCTGCCGGAGCCGTGGGTGTCGCGCCTGGTCCTCGATGCCGGCGCGCACGTGTTGCAGGATGAGGCCGACCTGTGGGAGGACGGCGAGTTCCCGACCACCGTGCTCCTGGTGCGCAAGGAGTTCCTCGACGAGCACCCCGACGTCGTCGCCGCCCTGCTGAAGGGCCACGAGGCCGCCGTGCAGTGGATCGCCGACAACCCCGACGAGGCGCCGGCCGTCATCAACGGCGCCATCGAGAAGGAGACCGGCAAGCCGCTCGACGACGCCGTGATCGTGCGGGCGCTCGAGCACGTGACGTTCTCGGTCGACCCCCACGCCGACACGTTCGAGACGCTCGTCGAGAACGGCATCGAAGCGGGCACGCAGAAGGAGGGCTCGATCGAGGGGCTCTTCGATCTGCGTCTCCTGAACAAGCAGCTCGAGGCCGAGGGTGAAGGCACCGTCTCGGCATCAGGGCTCGGCGAGGACTGACATGAGCACCGCTCCCGCATCCGCCTCCGGGGCCGCGCAGGCGACCCCGGAGGCGGGCGCGCCTGCCCAAGAGCAAGCGGGCGCGCCTGCCCAAGAGCAAGCTGGCGCGCAGGCCCGCGCGACGCCCCGCAGTCCTCTCGGCCCCAGCTTCGACAGCGTCACCCCCGTGCCCGCAGCGGCACCCGCGCCCGCACCCGCGGTGCGGATCGACGGCGTCTCCAAGCGCTTCGGCGCCGGACCCGTCGTGCTCGAGGACGTGTCGCTCGACATCGCGCCGGGCGAGTTCGTGTGCCTCCTGGGCGCCTCCGGTTGCGGCAAGTCGACGCTCCTCAACCTCATCGCGGACCTCGACAAGCCCACCGCCGGCCGCATCGACACGCCCGCCGAGGGTGCGGCCGTGATGTTCCAGGAGTCGGCGCTCATGCCGTGGCTCACCGCGCGCCGCAACGTCGAGCTGGCGCTGCGCCTGCGCGGCGTCCCCCGCGGCGAGCGGCGCGAGAAGGCGCTGACGCTGCTGGATGCCGTGAACCTGGCGGACGCGGCCGAGAAGCGCCCGCACGAGCTGTCGGGCGGAATGCGCCAGCGCGTGGCTCTGGCCCGGGCTCTGGCCCAGGACCGCCCCGTGCTGCTCATGGACGAGCCCTTCGCCGCGCTCGACGCGATCACTCGCGACCTGCTGCACGAAGAGCTCGAGCGTGTCTGGCGGGCCACCGGCCGCACCATCGTGTTCGTCACGCACAACGTGCGCGAGGCCGCGCGGCTCGGCCAGCGCGTCGTGCTCATGGGAAGCCGCCCCGGCCGCATCGTGCAGGAGTGGACCATCGCGAAGACCACGGGCCGCCGCATCGAGTCGCCCGAGGTCGCCGCCCTGTCGGTGGAGATCACCGACCAGCTGCGGAAGGAGATCCGCCGCAATGCCGCGTGACACAGTCCGGTCGTTGAGGGAGCGCCCTTCGACAGGCTCAGGGACCGCGAGCGAGACGAAACGCCACGAGCCGACGCACGACGCTTCGCCGACGCGTTTCGACTCGCAAGCTCGCTCAACGACCGAAGCGAACGACCTGCGCAGCCTTGCCGCCGGTCTCGACAACCTCCAGACGGATGCCGACCTGGGGCCCGGCCCCTGGCGCCGGTTCGCGACCAGCGTCGTGCCGCCGATCCTCTTCGTCATCATCCTCATCGTCGCGTGGCAGCTCTACGTCGTGATCGCCCAGCCGCGGCCGGACATCGTGCCCGGGCCGGTGGACGTGTGGAATGCGCTGGGCCTGGCGTGGGACTCGGGCCGCCTGCAGGTGGCCGTCGCGACGAGCCTCGAGCGCGGCATCGTAGGCTTCCTCATCGCGATCGTCGTCGGCACGCCCATCGGCCTGCTGCTCGCCGAGGTGCGGCCGATCCGCCGCGCTGTGGGCCCCATCATCTCGGGCCTGCAGGTGCTGCCCTCGGTCGCATGGGTGCCGGCCGCCATCATCTGGTTCGGCCTGTCGGACGCGACCGTCTACTTCGTCATCCTCATGGGTGCGATCCCCTCGATCGTCAACGGCCTGATCGCGGGCATCGACCAGGTGCCGCCGCAGCTGCGGAGGGTCGGCACCGTGCTGGGCGCCTCGCGGTGGCAGCTCGCGACCGCCGTCATCCTTCCCGCCGCGCTCCCGGGATACCTCGCCGGGCTCAAGCAGGGCTGGGCGTTCTCGTGGCGCTCGCTCATGGCGGCGGAGATCATCGCGACCGGCGGCACCATCGGCTTCGGGCTGGGCTCGATGCTCGACCAGAGCCGCGAGCTCGCCGACCTGGCCGGCGTGCTGGGCACCATCATCGTCATCCTCGCGATCGGCATCCTCATCGAGCTCGCCTTCTTCGGACCTCTCGAGCGACGGATGCTGAAGCGCCGCGGCCTGCTCGTCACGGGAGGCGCCCGATGACCGCGGATGAGCCCGGAACCCTGCCGGTCGTTGAGCGAGCGAGGAACGAGCGAGACGAAACGCCCACGGTTCGCGATGCGGCTGAGGACGTTTCGTCTCGCAAGCTCGCTCAACGACCGGAATCGACGACCGTCGGCAAGGTGTGGCTCGTGGGCGCGGGGCCCGGCGACGCCGGGCTGCTCACCATCAAGGGGCTGCGCGCCCTCGAGGCCGCCGACGTCATCGTGGCCGACCGGCTGGGCGCGCGCGCCGTGCTCGACGGCCTCGCCGCCGACGGCGTGGTCCTGCCGGGCGACGTCGTCGACGTCGGCAAGCAGCCGGGTCACCACGCCGTGCCGCAGGACGCCATCAACGCCCTGCTCGTCCAGCTCGCCCAGGACGGCAAGACAGTGGTCCGCCTCAAGGGCGGCGACCCGTACGTGTTCGGCCGTGGTGGCGAGGAGCTCGCCGCCTGCCAGGACGCGGGTGTGGCCGTCGAGGTCGTCCCCGGCATCACGAGCGCCATCTCGGTGCCCGCGATCGCCGGCATCCCGCTCACGCACCGCGGCGTCGCGACCGCCTTCACCGTCGCGACCGCCCACGACCAGATCGAGTCGCTCGGCGGCGGGCGGGACCACACCGTCGTCCTGCTCATGGGGATCGCCACGCTGGCGAACTCCGCGATCACGCTGGCCCGCGGCGAGCGCGGCGGCGACTGCCCCGTCGCGGCCGTCGAGGACGGCTTCGGGCCGCGCCAGCGGGTGACGGTGGGGACGCTCTCGACCATCGCCCACCAGGCGGCGGCCCGCGGCATCCGCTCCCCCGCCGTCGTGGTCGTCGGCGACGTGGTGCGGCTCAGTCCCTACGCACCCGCAGCGCTGGCGACCCTCGATCTGTCTTCGTACGACCCGCTCACTCCCGAGCGCAGCCCGCGCGCCTGACCGGCCGCACGCGCGCTCCGTCCGCCTGACCCGAAAGAACCCCCACTGTGACTTCTTCGAGCCTCCGCAATCTCCGCGTCGCGATCGTCGGCGCCGGCCCCGCCGGGATCTACGCCGGCAACATCCTCACCAACTCGGTCGTCGAGGCCGGCGGGTCCGTGTCGATCGATCTGTTCGAGTCGCTGCCGGCCCCGTACGGGCTCATCCGGTACGGCGTCGCCCCTGACCACCCCCGTATCAAGGGCATCGTCAACTCGCTGCACGAGATGCTCGACGCCGGCACCACGCGGTTCATCGGCAACGTCGAGGTCGGCCGCGACATCTCGCTCGCCGAGCTGCAGGAACGCTACGACGCCGTGATCATCGCGACCGGCGCGATCCGCGACGCCGCCCTCGACATCCCCGGCATCGACCTGCCGGGCTCGTACGGCGCCGCCGACTTCGTGGCCTGGTTCGACGGCCACCCCGACGTGCCGACCGAGTGGACGCTCGACCAGCGCGAGGTCGCCGTCATCGGCAACGGCAACGTCGCGCTCGACGTCGCGCGCGTGCTCGCGAAGCACGCTGTGGATCTGCGTTCCACCGAGATCGCCGACAACGTGCTGGCCGGTCTCGAGGCATCCGCGGTCACCGACGTCCACGTCTTCGGTCGGCGTGGGCCCGCCGACATCAAGTTCACGCCCATCGAGCTGCGTGAGCTCGGCGAGGTGCCGAACGTCGACATCGTCGTGCACGACGAGGACTTCGTCGACGCCGACCCCGCGAACGCGGCCAACAACCAGCTCAAGGTCATGCTGCGGGTCCTGAACAGCTGGCGCACGCGCGAGTCGACGGGCGCGAGCAGGCGCCTGCACCTGCACTTCTACCACGCGCCCGTGGCGGTGCTCGGCGAGAGCCGCGTGGAGGGCCTGCGCTTCGAGCGCACCGAGCCGACCGGTGACGGGCGTGTGCGGGGCATCGGCGAGTTCCGCGAGATCGCCGTGCAGCAGGTGTACCGCGCTGTCGGCTACTACGGCACGCCGGTCATCGACGCGCCCTTCGACGAGAGGGCCGGCGTCGTCTCGAACGTCGAGGGACGGGTGAAGGACGCCGCGACCACCGGCGACGCCGAGGCTCCGGTGATCCCGGGCCTCTACGCCACCGGATGGATCAAGCGCGGGCCGGTCGGGCTCATCGGCCACACGAAGTCCGACGCGATGGAGACCATCGCGCACCTCGTGTCCGACGTCGAGGCCGGGCGCCTGTCGGCCCCGACCGTCGGCGGCGACGTGCTCGACGTGCTCGGCGAGCGCGAGGTCGCGTACACGACGTGGGACGGCTGGCTCGCCCTCGACGCGCACGAGCGCGACCTCGGCGCGAACCACGTGCACACCCGCGAGCGCGTCAAGGTCGTGCCGCGCGACGAGCAGGTCGGCATCTCACGGGGAGTGCTCGTCCAGTGACGTACGTGATCGCCCTGCCATGCGTCGATGTGAAGGACCGCGCCTGCATCGACGAGTGCCCGGTTGACTGCATCTACGAGGGTGAGCGGTCGCTGTACATCCACCCCGACGAGTGCGTCGACTGCGGCGCCTGCGAGCCGGTCTGCCCGGTCGAGGCGATCTACTACGAGGACGACCTGCCCGAGGAATGGCAGGACTACTACACCGCGAACGTCGAGTTCTTCGACGACATCGGGTCGCCCGGCGGTGCGGCCAAGACCGGCGTCATCGCGAAGGACCACCCGGTCATCGCGGCGCTTCCTCCCCAAGGAGACGGCCATGACTGACCCCCTTCCCGCGGCGGAGTCGACCGAGGTCGACGTCGTCATCATCGGTGGCGGCCCCGCGGGGCTCTCGGCCGCCCTCAACCTCGGGCGTGCCCGCGCCTCGGTCGTGCTGGTCGACGCCGGGCGGCCGCGCAACGCCGCCACGCTGCGCTCGCACGGCTTCCTCACGCGCGACGGCGTGCCGCCGCTCGAGCTGCGCAAGCTCGCCCGCGCCGAGCTCGCCGCGTACCCGAACGTGCGCGTGCTCGATCGCACCGTCGTCACGGCGCTGCTCGAGAACGAGGGCGGCGTCGGGCTGCGCTTCATCGCCGCGCTGCACGGCCGGGGCTCCGGCATCCCGCCCGCCGTCGCGGCGCGATCCGTGCTCGTGGCCACCGGGCTCCGCGAGACCCTGCCCGACATCCCGAGCCTGCGCGCGTTCTACGGCATGACGATCTTCAGCTGCGCCGCCTGCGACGCGTGGGAGCTGCAGGACCGTCCGCTCGCGCTGATCGGCGAGACGCCCGACCTGGCCGCGCGCGCCCGGCTGATCGCCCGCTGGACCGACCGGCTCACCGTCTTCACCAACGGGTCGGATGCCGTCGACACGGTCGAAGAGGCGGAGCTCGCGGCATCCGGGATCGTCGTCGAGAGACGGTCGATCGACGACCTCGAAGGCGACCGCGGTGCGGTGTCGGCCGTGCGGCTCGTCGACGGCACCCGCGTCGAGATCGACGGCGGCTTCGTGCGACCCCAGTGGCACCCGGCGCTCGATTTCGTCGGCGGCATCGAGCTCGACCGCGACGAGTTCGGCAATCTGGTCACCGATCGCTCCGGGCGCACGTCTGTCGCGGGGCTGTACGCCGCGGGGGATGCCGCCTCACCGGGTCCGCAGCAGCTCATCGTCGCCGCCGGCCAGGGAGCCCGCGCCGCCGCGGTGCTCGTGCACGACCTCGTCGGGGTCCGCACCGCCCACTGAGACGCACGGCATCCTCGCCGAGTCCTTACGAAGTCCTTTCGCACCGGCGGGAAGGCGCCTGGACCGGTGCAGGCGCTCCGCCGGAGACCTATCCTGACCACGTGAGCACGGTGCTGGTCGTCGACGATGATGAGGACGTCGGCGACGTCGTCGCCGCGTACCTCCGCCGCGCCGGTCTCGTCGTGCGGCGGGCCGCGGACGGGATCGACGCGCTCCAGGCGGTCGTCGCGGATCGTCCCGACATCGTCGTGCTCGACCTGATGCTGCCCGGCATCGACGGCCTCGAGGTCTGCCGCCGGTTGCGGCAGAGGTCGCCCGAGCTCCCGATCGTCATGCTGACCGCCCGGGGCGAAGAAGACGACCGCATCCGCGGGCTCGAGGTCGGGGCCGACGACTACGTGACCAAGCCGTTCAGCCCGCGGGAGCTGGTGCTGCGCGTGCAGTCGGTGCTGCGGCGCAGCGTCTCGCCCGCCGCCGACCTGTCGGCCCCCACGGAACTGCCCGACGTCGCGGTCGACGGCGACCTCGTCATCGACCGGCGCGCCCGTCGCGTGCACCTGGCCGGCAGCGAGCTCTCGCTCACCGTGCGCGAGTTCGACCTGCTCTCGTGGCTCGTCGCCCACCCCGGCGACGCTCTGCGCCGGGACGACCTGATGCGGGACGTGTGGGGCTGGGACTTCGGCGACCCGTCAACCGTGACCGTGCACGTGAGCAGGTTGCGCGACAAGATCGAACACGACCCCGCGGCGCCGCGGCGGCTCGTGACGGTGTTCGGCGTCGGGTATCGCTGGGATGCCGCGCCATGAGCGTCTCGACGGACGCCCTGCTGTTCTCCGCCGGCGCCGCGGCCGCGACCGGCATCGTCGGCGCGGCGCTGGTGCTGGCGCTCGCCCGCGTGCGCGTGGCGGCCGCCGCCATCGTCGCCCCGCTCGTGGTCGTGCTGTCGATCGCGGTGGGCGTCGTCGTCGGCGCCGCCTCGATGCTCCTCACCGCCGGCGACATGACCGGCCTGCTGCTCGTGCTGCTCGCCAGCGTGCCGGCCGCCCTCGCCGCCGGCATCGTCATCGCCGCCCGCATCCAGTCCGCCGCACGCGCCGCCGAGCGCGCCGCCGCGGCCGCCGAGACGGAGCGCCGGGTCGAGGGACAGCGACGCGACCTCGTCGCGTGGATCTCGCACGACCTGCGCACGCCGCTCGCCGGCATCCGTGCGACCGCCGAAGGCATTCATGACGGCGTGCTGCCCGACACCGCCGCGGCCGCCACCACGATCCAGCGCAACGCAGAGCGCATGAGCGACATGGTGGACGACCTCCTCACGCTCTCCCGGCTGCAGGCGCCGTCGGTCGCCCTCGAACGCACCGACGTCGATGTCGGCGATCTCGTGTCCGACACCGTGGCGTCGCTGCGTCCGCTCGCCGACGCCGGCGGTGTCACGCTGGCGGGGCGCGCCGAGACCGGCGTGCGCGCGCGGGTCGCCGCGCCGGAGCTGCGGCGGGCCGTGGCGAATCTGGTGGCCAACGGCATCCGTCATTCGCCGTCCGGCTCGATGGTGGAGACCACCGTCGAACTGCACGACGGCGCATTCCGCATCGCGGTCGCGGACGCGTGCGGCGGCATCGCCGCGGACGACCTGCCGCACGTCTTCGAGACAGGGTGGCGTGGCAGCGCGGCACGGCCGACGGATGCCGGCGCCGGGCTCGGCCTCGCGATCGTCCGCGGCGTCGCCGACGCGCATCGCGGCTCCGCCACCGTCCGCAATGCGGCGGCAGGATGCGTCTTCGAGCTGGAGCTGCCGCTGCGCTCCGCGGTGTGAGTCTCAGGCCTCCGGGGCGTCGCCCTGCAGGGCGTCGCGTCCGGGGGCGAGCATCTCGCGCACCTGGTCGCCGTGCGTGGTCGCCGGGGTCACCGTGTCGGGCCACGACGCGATCTGATCCTCGGCCCAGTCCGCCCACGCGACGATGTGCTCGTAGTGGCCGATCATGAAGGTGTTCGCGAGCGCGAAGAGGTGGCGCCGCTCGGGGAACGTGCCGCCCGTGGCGCTGATGTACGCGGCGTAGCGGGCGAACATCTCTCGGTTGGCAAGAGCCCGCTCCTTCGTCTGCGCGAGCGTGCGGCGGAGGTCCTCGACCGACCCCTGGTCGGCGAGCAGCACCCGCACCATGCCCTCGAACTCCAGGGTCGGCGGGCGCACCGGCGTGCTCAGCCATGCGGCGAGCGCCTCCCGACCGGCCGTCGTGATCGAGTAGATGGTGCGCGCCCGCTTGCCGGTGTGCTCCTGTCGGGTGTGCACGAAACCCTCGTCGCTGAGGCGGTTGAGCAGGGCGTAGCGACCCCGGTCCGCCGACGGCCACAGCTCGGCGACGCCACGACCGAGCTGCTCGGCGAGCTGATAGGCCGACCAGTCGTGGTCGGCCAGGAGGCCCAGGATGAGGTAGCCCGTGGTCGAGAGTTCGCGATCGGCCACGGTGGGCTCCTTCCTCTTCGCATCGGCTTCCGTCGCAGAGCGTAAAAGAAATCCCGCCGGCGCGCGATCGAGCCTATACTGCGGAGTGCAGTAAGCGTGGGCGCGGCATCCGGTGTGGGGACAGGGACCGTTTCCGAGGACGGGCACGACGTGGGGGCGCGGGCTCGTCCGTGCGGCGGGCGATCTGGGGATCGCCCGCCGCACATCCCTCGCCCGGCACGCTGCCCGACACGATGCTGCGGCCCGTCGGCGCACGATCGCCTTCGCCCCCGGGGTGAGGGAGGATTGCCTCGATGTCAACGCCGACCGACCTGCCGCTGGACGAGCTCCGCGCTCTCCAGGCGCGCGCCTACGGGCGCGATGCCGACATCCACTCCGATCCCGCAGCGCTGGCGCGGCTGCACGAGCTCGAGGCCATAGCGTCTGCCGCGCGAGCCGGGTCGAC
This sequence comes from Microbacterium sp. ZW CA_36, assembly GCF_044987475.1. NCBI lineage: Bacteria > Bacillati > Actinomycetota > Actinomycetes > Micrococcales > Microbacteriaceae > Microbacterium > Microbacterium sp. ZW CA_36. The sequence continues at coordinate 104,665 of NZ_JBJDRL010000005.1, read as the reverse complement.
CGCGCCGGCAGCCGACGCCGCTCCGGTGCTGGAGGCGGCAACGCGCGTCGAGGCGCCGGGGGCAGGCGGCGCGCCGGCACAGATCGGCGCCGATGGGGCATCGCGGGCAGGCGCACCCCGGGCGGCTGTCCGTCAGCCGGCGCTCCCGGGCGAGGACAGAGCGGGGACGGATGCCGCAGCCGGCGTGCACCGCGCCGCCACGGCCTCGGCTGAACCCGCACCGGGATCCGATGCTCCCACGCCGATGGCCGGGGCGGCGACGCCACCCGGTGCCATTGCCGGCGCCGGGGTGCGGCGCGGCGTCTCCGAAGCTGCGGACGCCGATGCCGGACCGGCGGCGACCGACCCCGGCGGTGATGACGCTCCGACCTCGGACATGTCCACGGACGCGCCGGTCCGGCCATGGTGGCGCCGCATCCCGGTGCCGTGGGCGGCCTCGGTCGTCGCCGCCCTGCTCATCGGCGCGGGGCTGTCCACCTGGATCCAGAACATCGAGGAGGGCGGAGTCGCCGTCCTGAGCGAGGATGCGGAGGCCGAGTGGCCGGACGAGTCCTTCGGGGTACGCCCCTCGGGTGGCCGCGTCTTCGACGACTTCCACGGCCTCCGCGTGCTGTCTCTTCGCCAATCCGTCGTACCGGGCAGCTCCCAGACCTGCCTCTACATCCTGACCCCGCCGGATGGGTTCGGTGCGGGCAGCTGTGCTGCCGGGTCGTATCCGGCGTCGGCGTCCTTGGAGGTCGTCCAGTCGTCGCCCGACGAGCTGCGTGAGCGCTTCCCGCTGGGCACGTCGCTCCAGTTCGTGCTCGAGGGGCCGAACGTGCGGGTCTACGCGCGGGAGCCGAGCATCGTCGAGCCGACGCCCTGAGCGTTCAGGAGCCGCGGCTCCCGGCATCCCTGTCCCCCACGTTCGTGCGGTGGAAGTTCTGGAACGAGCGCGATGCCGTGGGCCCCCGCTGACCCTGATACCGGTTGCCGTAGGGACCGGAGCCGTAGGGGCTCTCGGCGGGCGAGGTGAGCCGGAAGTAGCAGACCTGCCCGATCTTCATGCCCGGCCACAGCTTGATCGGGAGCGTCGCGACGTTCGACAGCTCGAGCGTGACGTGACCCGTGAACCCCGGGTCGATGAAGCCGGCGGTCGAGTGCGTCAGCAGGCCGAGACGACCGAGCGAAGACTTGCCCTCGAGGCGGGCCGCGATGTCGTCGGGGAGCGAGATCTGCTCGAACGTGGACCCCAGCGCGAACTCGCCGGGGTGCAGGATGAACGGCTCGGAGGGGTCGACCTCGATGAGCCGCGTGAGCTCGGGCTGGTCCTCGGCCGGATCGATGAACGGGTACTTGTGGTTGTCGAAGAGACGGAAGTACCGGTCGAGCCGCACGTCGACGCTGGAGGGCTGCACCATCGCCGGGTCCCACGGATCGAGCCCGATGCGTCCCGCGTCGATCTCGAGCCGGATGTCGCGGTCACTGAGCAGCACGCAGCCAGCCTATCCGGGCGGCGTCCTCGCCGACCGAACGTGACGGGCCCTACGCTCGAGACGACGATGACGGATGCCGCCGCCCGGCGTGCACCCACCCGTGCGCCGCCGGCCACGACAGAGAGGGATGACATGGCGACCGTGCTCTTCTGCCCGGTGACGTTCAACCTGGCCGAGACCACGCGCATGATCCAGGTCGCACGAGCCATGGATCCCGTGCACCGGATCGTCTTCATGGGCTACGAGGACGACTACGTCGCACTCATCCGCGAGGCGGGGTTCGAGTACGTCTCGTGCACGCCGGTGTTCACGTCGCGCGAGCGGGACCAGCTGATCGCGTTCGACCAGGGCAAGACGCTCAAGAGCCCGCTGACGCGCGAGCTCGTGGGCGCCCGCGTCGACGTCGAACGGCAGCTCATCCGCGAGCACTCCGCCGCCGCCGTCGTGACGGGATCGAACCTGACGTCGTACATCTCGGCCCGCGCCGAGCAGGTGCCGCTCTTCTACCCGGTGCCGTTCGCGCTGACCGAGCCGCAGGTGCGGCAGGCGCGCCACCTGTTCCTCGTCGGCGGACGAGGAAGGCTCGCCCGGTTCGCCGATCTGCTGGCGACGGCGGCCTTCCGGTGGATCTACACGAAAGCTCCGCTCGCGCCTCGGGCATTCGCCCAGGTCGCAGCGGACAACGGCGTGCCGCCGCTGCGCACGGTCGCCTCCCTCATCACCGCGGACCGGAACCTGATCACCGAGATGCCGTGGGAGCTCGACGGATTCACCCTGCCCGACGGCTTCGAGCGCGTGGGTCCGATCTTCGCCCACATCGACGCTCCGCTTCCCGAGATCGTGGAGCAGCTCGCAGCGGCCGCCGAGCCGCTGGTCTATCTCGGGCTCGGCTCGTCGGCCAACCGCGAACTCGCCCTGCGTGCGGCCCGCGCGCTCGGCACGCTGCCGGTGAACGTCGTCGCCCCGATCGCCCACTACCTCGAACCGGGTGACGACCTCCCGCCGAACGTCCACATCACCGATCTCCTTCCCGCTCACCGGCTCGGCGGTCTCGTCGACGCGGCGGTGCTCCACGGCGGACAGGGAACCGTCCAGACGGCGTGCGCCACCGGCATCCCCTTCGTCGGAATGGGGCTGCAGCCCGAGCAGACCTGGCACGTGCGCATGTGCGAGAAGCGCGGACACGCCATCGCGATCCCGCCGAAGCGTGCCGGATCGCCCGAGTTCCTCGACGCCGTGCGCCGCGTGCTGTCCGACCCCGGCATCCGCTCCGTCGCCCGGGACGTACAGCGGGCGTACGCCGACGAGGACGGCGCCGCGGCCAGCGCGCGCATCATCGAGGCATCGCTCTGATCGACGCGGGCGGATGCCGCGACTTCGTGCCCACGGCATCCGCTCTGTTATCCTTGCCACGCGCCGGCATCCGGCGTCCGGGGCTGTAGTTCAATGGCAGAACTTCTGCTTCCCAATCGGATACCACCCCACTGATGGGGCGTTCTGCGGATCAATTTCCGCGGATTTCCGGCCCTCTCGCGACACACCTCGCCACAGCGCGCCATGGCTATGTGTACACCTATGTGTATACCTCTTGCTACCATGCGGGCATGCCGAAGTCGCGCGAGCACGGCCAAGGGGCCCTGTACTGGGTGGAGAGCCGGAAGATGTGGCGTGCAGTCGTCGACGTCGGATTCGACCCGGAGAGCGGCACGCGCCTGCAGAAGGCGCGGATGTCCAAGACCAAGGACGGAGCCGTCAAGAAGCTGAACCTGATGCTTCGGGAGCGCGACTCGATCGGCATGGTTCTTGACCGCTCCACGCGTGTCAGCGACCTGGCACAGGCGTGGCTCGATGACGTCGCCGGCCGCACGAAGCCGAAGACGCTGACCGGGTATCGATCCAACCTCAAAGCGAGCATCCTCCCGGTCCTCGGTCATCGCATCGCCGCCGACCTCACGCCCGCCGACGTGCGACGTATGCACGCCGCCGTCCGAAAACGCGGCGCCGGAGACTCCACCGTCGCGAGCGCGCATCGCACGCTGGTGAGCCTGCTCGAGCATGCGAGGGCGGAACGCATCATCGCCGAGAACGTCGCCGCGCTCACCCCTCCCCGACGGACTCGCGCCGGGAAGGCCCGGTCTTCGCTGACACGCGAGGAGGCTCGGGCGCTGCTCGGAGCGGGCGATCCGCGTTGGACGCTCGCTCTACTCACCGGATTGCGCAGCGGCGAGGCACGTGCACTCCGCTGGGAGGACGTCGAGCTTGACCGGGGCGTAGCGAGCTTGTCGTGGTCACTGACTGACGCAACATTCGCCCACGGCTGCGATGGCGACTGCGGCAGGAAGCGTGCCGGCAACTGCCCCCAACGCCACATCGATCTGGCCGCAGACCTCGAGTGGGTAGCACTCGAGGATCGGCACGTGCTGGTGCGCCCGAAGAACATGCAGCCCCGCGAGATTCCCCTCACCGACTCAGCAATCAAGCAGCTGCGCGCTCATCGCGACGCCGATCTCGGCCCGAACCCACATGGGCTGATTTGGCATCGTGCGAACGGATCACCGAAGACAAACACCGACGACAACGCCGACCTCCGCACTGCACTGGCCCGCGCGGGAGTCGACCAAGCCTCGGCTACCACGCATTGGTTCCGCCACTCCTACGTCACACTGTCCGAGCACGCTGGCATCCCGTGGGCAGCGTCCGCGGGCGTCAGCGGTCACGGCAGCCCGGAGGCTTCAGACCCGTACCGTCACGTGCTCACTACCGAAGGCCGGAAGGCGGTCGAGACGTTGGCAGCCTGGGTCGATTCCCATTGACCGTGGTGTCGGAGTCAGGACATCACGGCTGACCGTGGGAATTGAACCCAAAGAGGTTCGATCCATCTGGATCCGTCTCGCCCGAGATCTGCGGAATTCCGCGGCTTGCGACCGACCAGAATCTGCTGCCGCTCCCTCTGGATCCGTACCAATCGTGATCGTCCGTGGGCACCATGTGGGCACGAGTTCCCAACGCGAGAACGCGTGAGACGAATCGGACGACGTATTGTCTTGTCCGCTAAGCGTCTCACCGCACCTCATCTGAGGGCAACAACACCCGAGCGCCTGAGTCTCGCCTCGGTCATCCAGAACGCAGGGATTTGAACCCCGCCCCCGGCAATAGTCTCGAGAGTGTCGGAGGACGTTCGCGTGATTCGGCGCGGTTCGACGTTATGTTCGCGCACGTTCAAGGATCCCTGCCCGCGTTCAGTTGTTCGCGGATTCTTCGCAAGAGCGCGGCCCGCCGCTTCGCGATTGTCACGATTACAAGCGACTCGTCGACCCTCGGTGGGCCAGGCTTAGGCTTCCAAAGTTGCCGCCGATGTCGTCGCGTTCGATGGGTGGCGCTCGTGAAGCGACCGGGTCGCACGAGAGTTGAATGCCCGTCGATCCGGCAGACGGCCGAATCGTAACCACCACGAATCTAGAGATCGTGGGCAACTAAGAGCGCGGCCCCCTGCGACTTCGCCGTCCGTGAGGAGCATGCGATCGCAGAGGGCCGAGTGGCGTCAAGGGGCGGTCGAGGGGTGAGGCAACCGTCCGTGCAGTTACTTGCGGGGGGGGTTGAGCGGCAGCCAGTCCTCCAGACGCGTGTCGAAGATCTCGGCGCCTTCGACTGGGAGAAGCGTGCGCTCTTCAATCTGTGCACCGTAGTACGGTGCGCTGTCGTCGCGCACGACCTCTCGAGGGTCCTTACGGAACGTGAGGCCGCGCCGAATGAACTCGTACATGCCGAAGGCCTCAGGTCCTGCGATCTCGATGTCGCCCTGTGGTGTGCCCGCGGCCGTGCGAGCGACGGCCGTCGCGACATCCTCTGCGGCGATCGGCTGGACCAGACCGCCCGGAAGCCGGACCGTGTTGCCCTCGGTCGAGATGTCGGCAATGCTGCCGATGAACTCGAAGAACTGCGTGGCGTGCACCAGCGAGTATCCAATTCCCGAGTCACGAATCAGCTTTTCCTGGGCGACCTTCGCCGAGAAGTACGGAATACTCTGGGGCCTGTTTGTGCCGACAATCGTGAGAGCAACATGATGCTTCACTCCGGCCGTCGACTCCGCGCCGAGCAGGTTTTTCGTCGACGTGGTGAAGAACTCCATCACATCTTCGGCCGCGAACGACGGCGAGTTCGACACGTCTACGACGGTATCGGCACCCTGGAGGACTTCCGCCACACCCTCGCCGGTCAGCGTGTTGACGCCCGTGTTGGGCGATGCCGCGATGGCCTCGTGCCCGTGGGCGGTGAGCTTCGAGACGACCTTCGATCCGATGAGGCCCGTGCCCCCGACAACGACGATCTTTGCCATTTCATGCCTTCCTCTCGAGAGCACGGTGAAGGCGTGCCCATCAGTAGTGACCACGGTGAGGCAATGGATGTGACAGCCACTTTGCTGTAACCGCAGCGCGGCGTGGCGTCACTCAGCGCGAGAGGGGGTCACGGTTGCGTCGGCAACGCGCGATTGGATCCGCCAGTCGTGATATCTCGTCGGCGCGATCCTCGCCGTTGCTCCGGGGAGGAGGTCGCGGCTCTGCAGGTGTGCGCCGAAATAGGTGCTGAGGGGGTCCACCAGCACGTCTCGCTCGTCCTGACGGAACCGCAGATCCTGGATCGCTAGCTGCTCGAGGGTGAAGACTTCCGGTCCTCCGAACTCGGCCATCCCGTACAGCGGCGTCCCGAGGGCAACCTCAGCGACGCCGCGGGCGACATCCGCGGCGGCCATAGGCTGCACGAGCACATCCGCTACACGAAGTTTCCCGCCGTGCGTCGCTCGATCGGTGATGTTACGGATGAATTCGAAGAACTGTGTTGCGTGCACAAGGGAGTATGGCTGCTGCGATTCGACGATCAGCCGCTCCTGTTGCTCCTTAGCCGCGAAATATCCGCCTTCAGCGCGGGCGAGTCTGTCCGTTCCGACGACCGAGAGCGCGACATAGTGCGGGACACCAACTGCTCGACCGTAGCTGAGCAGATTCATCGTTGAGGTGTAGAAGAAGTCGCGGGCGGCCGCTTCGTCGGTGTACGAGGAGTTCGATACGTCGACGAGCACGTCCGCGCCGGTCAACGCTTCTTCCAACCCCTCGCCGGTGTACGAGTTCACGCCCGTTGCGCGTGCCGCAACGAGAACATCGTGGCCGGCGTCCTGGAGTGTGCTGGTGAGTCTGCCGCCGATCAATCCGGTTCCGCCGATGACCGTGAGCTTCATGGTGCTCCTTCGGTTGCCGCGGGCTGTCACGGATGCCCGCCTGTACCCAATTGACCGGGCAGGCATAGCGCTTGTGACACGAAGAACCGAGAAATGTTTGGCCGCAGAGTTGTCACAATCGCCGACTCGACGTGGTCCTTTCTTGCATGGGCTGCAGAACCGGTGACGGTCGAGAACGGCTCACACCACAAGACCGAAAGGATCTGTCATGACTCAGCATGTTCTGGAGCCGGAAGCCCAAGCGTTCGCCGACGCCGCCTCCAAGCCCCCGTTCCTCGCGGACCTCGGCGTCGACGGTGCCCGGAAGCTGTTGGACGATGTCCAGGCGGCACCGATCGCCAAGCCGGACGTAACCGACGAGTGGATCACCGTCCCGGCCGAGGTCGGCGATGTGCGGGTGCGCATCGTGAAGCCGGTGGGCACCACCACCGACCTCCCGGTCGTTCTCTTCGTGCACGGTGGCGGCTGGGTGCTGGGCAATACCGGCACCCACGACCGCCTCGTGCGCGATCTTGCGACGGGCGCCGACGCGGCGATCGTGTTCGTCGAGTACGACCGGTCGCCTGAAGCGCATCATCCGGTCGCCGTCGAACAGGCTTACGCGACGGCTCGCTGGATCATGAACGAGGGCGCGGCCAAGGGCCTCGACGCGTCGCGTCTTGCCATCGCCGGCGACTCCGTCGGCGGGAACATGGCTGCGGTCGTCGCGATCCTCGCCAAGAAGCGCGGTGATGTCGCCTTCATCCACCAGTCGCTGTATTACCCCGTCACCGACTCCGCCATGGACACCGGCAGCTACCGCGAGTTCGCCGAAGGATTTCACCTTCGAGCCGATGCGATGGCCTGGTTCTGGGACAACTACCTCCCCGACCTCGACGCCCGCAAGGACGTCACCGCATCCCCGCTGCAGGCCCCGATCGACGAGCTGAAGGGTCTCCCCGAGACCTTCCTGATCGTCGACGAGAACGATGTCCTCCGCGACGAGGGGGAAGCGTACGGGCGAAAGCTCATCGAGGCCGGCGTGCGCACCACGCTCGTCCGCTACGACGGGACGATCCACGACTTCATGATGCTCAACCCGCTTCGCAGCTCCGCCGCCAGCACCGGCGCCATCGAACAGGCCATCCACGTCCTCCGCAAGGCCTTCGCCGCCGCATAACCACCCACGCTCACACCCCAAACACCCACACCAACACCGAAGAGAGAAGAAATCGTGACCCCCGAAAAGCCCACCATCGTCCTCGTCCACGGCGCGTTCGCTGAGTCTGCGTCCTGGAACGCCGTCATCGCCCAGCTCCAGAGCCATGGCGTAAAGGTCGTCGCCGTCGCCAACCCGCTGCGCAGCCTCGCCGGCGACGCGTCCTACGTGCGCGACGTCATCTCGGCCATCGGCGGTCCGGTCGTTCTCGTCGGACATTCGTATGGCGGACTGGTGATCACCGAGGCGGCCTCCCTCAACAAGGCCGTCGTCGGCCTCGTCTACGTTTCGGCGTTCACCCCGGATACCGGGCAGAGCGCGTTCGACCTATCGAACAGTGCACCGGGCAGCACTCTCGGGGACACCCTCAGCGTGTACCCGTTGGCATCGGGCGGCAACGAGTTCGCCATCCGCCCAGAGGCATTCCACCACCAGTTCGCCGCCGACGTGGCGGACGACACCGCCGCGCTCATGGCCGCGACCCAGCGGCCCGTCACCGAAAGCGCTCTCACGGACGCACTGCCCACCACCCGTCCTGCATGGAAGGACATCCCCTCGTGGCACGTCTACGGCGACCAGGACCGCAACATCCCGGTGGCGGTGTTCCGCGCTGGCGCAGAGCGCGCATCCTCCCGCGGAACACAGGAGATCCAGGGGGCGTCCCACGCCGCTCTGGTCTCGCGCCCGGAGGTCGTCGCTGAGGTGATCGCGTCCGCCGGCAAGGCGTACTTCGCCAGCGTCACGTCGAGCGTGGCCTAACAAGACCGTGGCGTCCCGCAGTGCCCTGGCGGTGCGGGACGCCACACCATCGCCGAGAAGGACCACCCATGACCTCTGACTCCTCCCCCTTTCTCACCACTAAACACATCGACGCCGGCGAACTGTCCGTCGCCTACTTCGACCTCGGCGACTCGTCTGCGGACCCCGTAGTGCTCCTGCACGGCTATCCCTATGACGTGCACAGTTACGTCGAGGTGGCACCGATGCTGGTCGATGCCGGATATCGAGTCATCGCGCCGTATCTGCGTGGACACGGCCCGACTCGGTTTCGAGACGATCGAACCCCCCGCACCGGTCAGCAGGCTGCATTGGGATCTGACCTCCTGAACTTCATCGACGCCCTGGACCTGGACGAGCCCGTTCTCGCCGGATACGACTGGGGCGGCCGCGCCGCATGTGTCGTCGCAGCACTGTGGCCGGAGAGGATCTCCGGACTAGTCTCCGTGAACGGCTACCTCATCCAGAACATCGCCGACTCTCAGACGCCAATACGCCCAGACCTCGAGGCCGGATTCTGGTACTTCTGGTACTTCGCCACCGATCGAGGTCGTCGCGGCCTGGATGCGAACAGACGAGACATCGCCGAGGTGATCTGGCGGAGGAATTCGCCAGAATGGGCGTTCAGCGCAGCACAGTTGAACCGCGCCGCACGCGCTTTCGATAACCCGGACTACGTCGAGGTAGTCATCCATTCGTACCGTCACCGGCTGGGTTTGGCGGCCGGGGCGGCGGCATACGACGAACTCGAGCAGCGTTTGGCTCTGGCCCCAGCGATCAGCGTTCCCACGATCACGCTCGACGGGACGGCGGATGGAAACTTCCCCGCGACGGACGGGTCGCAACACGCGCACCTATTCTCCGGGCCCCGCGAACATCGACAGATCGACCACGCGGGCCACCATCTGCCGGCGGAAGCACCGCAAGCATTCGCCCAAGCGGTTGCGGATGTTGCGGAACCTCCGGGCGACGGAGCCGGCACGCCGTAAGCACGTGGTGCACCGTCGACAACTCGACGACACACCATCTTCGGCATCCGCTCAATCGCGAGAGCGGTGGCGCCTCCGATTCTTGATGTCGACGATGCACCGGTGACGAGAACGACCTTGCGTTCCAGGTTGTCTTTCATGCGCTTCTGATGATCCTGACACCCCGACAGAAGGTCACTCCATCGCGATCGCGGGGCGGGCTACCAATGTGACTGCGGATAACGGTGAGGTGTGACCAGCGCTGACCATCATGCGCACGCATCGCGTCCCGGCGCCCGTCACAATTCGGGTTCCCGCTCGGTCAGTGAAGTGAACAGCGGCGTGATCCGTCACACCCACATCCGGAAGGTGAACATGTCGACCATCAGCCAGCAAGAAACAATTTCAGATACCGAGACGATGCCCGGGTTACCTCCCGCGCACCTCGATCACGCCGCACCCGCTGTCTACAAGGCGCTCCTGTCGGCAGGCAAGGAGGCCAACCTCCTAGCGGCACGAGCAGGTCTTGACCCGCACATCATCGAACTGATCCGCGTTCGCGCGTCTCAGCTGAATGGTTGCGCGTTCTGCCTGCGGATGCATACCCGCGACGCGCTTGCCACAGGCGAAACATCCGACCGACTCGCCGTTCTCAGCGCGTGGCGCGACACCGACTACTTCACGCCGGTCGAAAAGGCCGCGCTCGCTATCACGGAGACCGTGACGCTCATCGCCGACCAACAGGCCGGGCGAGCGTTGCATCACGACGCAACTGATGCGCTCTCAGTGGAACAGCACGCCGCGGTGAGATGGCTGGCCATCATCATTAACGCCTTCAATCGAGTAGCAATCACGAGTCACTACGAAGTGGCCCCGGAGCACCGGAGCGTCTCATGATCCCCTTGATGCGCGCCCTTCCAGACGAGCGCCGGGGTCTCCCCGCGTTCGCGGAGTCACAGGTGCACTGATGGCGGATACGAATCCCGACACGGCCGCACTTAACAGTGCGGTCGGCACTGAGCTATTCGTTCTGCAATCGGTCGCCAGCTCGACGATCGCCGAGGCGGGAACGCGCAGCACGATCTACCTGTCAGCGCTGTCCAGCGGACTGGTAGCCATTGGATTCGCGGGCGGATCGCCGGCTTTGCTGGCTGCCCTCACATCTACAGTCGTCCCCACGATCTTCATGCTCGGCTGGTTCACCGTCGTGCGTTTGGTCGACACCAGTGTCGAGAACATCACGGTGCGTCGGCGTATGGTGCGGATCCGTGAGCACTTCGTCAGCCTGCATCCTTCCGGCCCGGGACTGATCTCTCTCGACAATCCGCGCACTGGAGAGCTAGGTGTGCGCTACTCGCGTTCATCATTCCTGTTCACGATGGCGAGCATGATCGGAACCGTGAACTCCGTGCTCGGCGGAGCTCTCGTCACCCTCTTCCTGGTCTTCGGAGGGGGCGTCCAACCACTCCTTGCACAGGCATCCGGAGTAATCGTCGGATTGGCGCTGTTGACCGCGACGCTCACGTACGAGCGACGCCGCATACGAGCGGCGTACCCCGACTGATGCTGCGGCTGCGCGTAGTCAGCAAAGTACCTGGTCCATCTGTCACAAATCGAATCCCCACCCGGTCTCATGTAGAGGACGGCATCTGAGCAGATCGAAGTCGTTCAGAACGGAGCGGGCACTAATGCGGATCGTTGTGTTGGGTGGAACAGGACAGGTAGGCCGGAAGGTTGTCGAGAACCTGGAGCGCCGGGCCCAAGCCGTAGTGGTGGCGTCGCGCGCGACCGGTGTGGACGCGCGGACGGGCCGCGGCCTGGACGCCGCTCTGGAGCTCGCGGATGCTGTCATCGACGTGACGAACGCGCCAGATCTGTCCAGTCATGCCGCACGAGAATTCTTCGAGGACACCACCACACGTCTGCTGTCCGCCGAGGAGAAGGCGGGCGTGAACCACCACGTCGTGCTCTCGATCGTCGGCGCAGACCACACAGGCGAAGAGGGGTACTTCGCGGCCAAAGGCATCCAGGAGCGCCTGGTGCGGTCCGGTTCGACGCCCTTCTCGATCCTGCGATCCACCCAGTTCTACGATTTCGCGCGCAGGATCGCGGAATGGAACACGACCGAAGACACCGTGCACCTGCCGGCAAAGCCCGTGCAACCGGTCGCAGCTTCGGAGGTCGCTGACAAGCTCGTGGAGGTGGCCATGGCGGCACCACTATTCGGTGCGGTAGACATGGGCGGGCCCGAACAGATGCTGCTCCCAGAATTCGTTCATCGCGTCCTCCGCGCCGACAACGACCCGCGCTATGTTGTGGCGGATGACGAGATCACGCCGCTCGGTTTCAACATCTCCAGTGAGATGTTGCTCCCGCACGCACCCTCGGTGCATGCCCTTACGACGTTGGATTCCTGGGTGCGCGAAGAAAGCAGAAGCAAGGTCTCACGTGGGCGCTGAAGAGACCAACGTGCACGAATGCACGAAGACCGACGAACATTTCGGTGTGTGCACCGAACTAGAGGACGCGCTGAAAACGTTCGACGCGCACCGCCGACGCTTGTTCGGCATCGCTTATCGGATGCTAAGCACCGTCACCGATGCCGAAGACGTCGTCCAGGAAGCCTGGATCCGTTGGCAGAACACCGACCGCACGAAGGTACAGGAACCAATTGCCTTCCTAACTACGATCGTTACGAGGTTGTCGATAAACATCCTTCAGTCTCCCCGTGTGCGCCGCGAGACGTACATCGGACCGTGGCTCCCGGAGCCGGTCAACACGGAAGACGATCCCGCCCTCGGAGCGGAGCGCGCCGAAGCACTGCAGTACGCGATTCTGCTCACGCTGGAAAAGTTGACACCAACAGAGAGGGCGGCGTACATACTCCGCGAAGCCTTCGACTACCCCTACCCGCGCATTGCTGACGTGATATCGTCCAGCCCGGCCAGCGCACGACAGCTGGTCAGCAGAGCACGCGCACACCTCTCGTCTGCAAGGAATTCGACGGTGGACCCGGGAGCGCAAAGGCGTCTTCTCGAAGCGTTTCTGACTGCTGCGCAGAAGGGGGATGTCCGCGAGCTCGAGTCGCTCTTTGCGGCCGATGTCGTGAGCTACACAGATGGCAACGGGGTGCGGCAGGCCGCACGTATCCCCGTGATTGGGCGCAGACGGGTGGCAAAGTTTGTCTCCGCGTTCGCGCACCACTTCTGGACAAACAAGACCATCGATTGGGTCGAGGTCAACGGGCAACCTGCCGCAACCCTCACACAAGACGGGCAGGTCACCACCGTGGTGACCGTGACACCGTCGAGTGACGGCATCCTGCAAATTCTTTGGGTGATGAGCCCGCAGAAATTGCGGCACGCCACCGCGGTCAGCGCATGACCCGCGGGCAGTATCCGGCGTGGATACGCCGGATGCATGGTGGCGCCAATGAGGCAGCCATGGAAGAGCTGTCGAGATCGCTGACGGCGAAGGACGAGCAAGCGCTTCGTGCTCTCCTTCATCGATCGGTGACGTTGGTCGTCGATAGCGGAGGGCACGTGCACACCGCGTCAATCCCGCTGAACGGGCGGTCTGCCGCGTCCTCAGAGCTGGTGGCGCTGATGACCGCGGGTACTACTGCTGTGATTGCGTCCATCAACGGCGTCCCAGGGATCACGCTCCTTCGGGACGAGCGCGTCGTCGGCGTCATCACGGCGGAGTTCCGCTCGGGCCGGCTGTCCCGTGTCTGGGTGGTGTGCAACCCAGAAAAGCTTCGCCACTGGAATCGATGACAGCGTCACATCCAACATCGCTCGTCGGTCAACTCTTTGGGACATCACGTCGGTGTCTCAAAGACGGAAGGTATCCGAAATGGCAAGGATCGTAGTTATCGGAGGCACCGGGCACGTCGGCTCCCGCGTCGTGGAGAAGCTCATCGAACACGGCCACGATGCCGTTGCTGCGTCCCGCAAGACCGGTGTCGACACGGTGACCGGTGAGGGGCTTGCGAAGGCACTCGAGGGAGCCGACGTGGTTGTCGACACGACGCAGTCGCCCTCGTATGCTCCGGATGTGGTGATGGACTTCTTCACGACGTCCACGAGGCACCAACTCGCTGCGGAAAAGGAAGCGGGCGTCAAGCACCACGTTGCGCTGACCGTGGTCGGAACAAACCGGCCTCAGGACATCAGCTATTTCCACGGAAAGGCTGCTCAGGAGAAGCTGATTGCGGACTCAGGTGTGCCCTACACCCTGGTCCACGCCACGCAGTTCTTCGAATTCGCTCCGGCGATCGTCTTCACCTCCACGCAGGGAGAGGAAGTTCACGTCGCCGACGCCCTGATACAGCCGATCGCCGCGGAAGATGTCGCAACGGCCGTAGGGCGCGCCGCCGCCGGGGAACCCGCCAACGGCCCCATCGAGGTGGCCGGACCAGAATCGTTCCCCATCGAGGAATTCATCAAGCGAACGTTCGCCGCAACGAATGATCAGCGCCCGGTCAACACCGGCCCCGACGCTCAGTACTTCGGAGCGAACATCGAAAAGTCAACGCTTCTTCCGATCGAAGGCGCGCAGCTCTCGTCGACCACACTCGACGAATGGCTCGCCTCACAGGGCAAGAACTGAGAGTGAGGGTGTGAGGAGTGACCACCATTTCTCACACCCTTCATCCGTCCCGAAAGAAGGTAGGTCCAATGCAAGACCCACGCTTCCAACCCGAAGAACTCTCCGGCACTGTCGACGACCGACAAAGGCAACTCGCGTCCCTGCCGACTGACTCGTTGTCTGCTGAGTGGCTCCGGCGGCAGCTCGACAGTGCACTCACCGCTTGGGCCGCGACCCAAACAGGACTCGACATTTCGATGGAATCGCACGCCGACTACTGACCAACCATTCCTCCGGCCCAGGTCCGCCGAACTCCGCGGCAACCGTCACAAACCACATTGCCACCTGGTCTTTATTTGTGAGGGAATGGAGACAGACTGATGAAGAACATCCTCATCGTAGGTGGCGGTTACGCGGGGTTTTACGCGGCGTGGAACCTGGAAAAGCGGCTTCGCAACAGACAGGCTCGCATCACCATCGTCGAGCCGCGGCCGTACATGACCTATCAGCCGTTCCTTCCCGAAGTGGTGGCGGGATCCGTCGAAGCGCGTCATGTCGCGGTCTCGCTCCGCAGCCATCTGCGGCGGACTACGGTGATACCGGGCCCCGTCACATCGATCTCGCACGCCGACAAGCACGTGCTGGTCGAGATGCCGGATGGCACTGTTCAAAGACTGGACTACGACATCATCGTGGTGACTGCGGGGGCCGTGTCCCGTGTCTTCCCGATCGACGGGATCTCTGAGCATGCCATCGGATTGAAGACCATCGAGGAAGCCGTCGCGGTGCGTGACCAACTGCTCACCGCGTTCCAAGCAGCAGCAGCACTCCCTCCAGGGCCCGAGCGTCGGCGCCTCCTCACGGCGACGGTCGTCGGCGGGGGGTTCTCCGGTGTGGAGGCTTTCGGCGAGATGCTTGCTCTTGCGTCGTCACTGCTGAAGTCCTACCCGGAACTCCGCTTCTCTGAGCTCAGCTTCCACCTGGTCGAGGCCAACGCGCGGATCCTCCCCGAGGTGACGCAGAAGCCCGGCCGATGGGTGGTCGAACATCTGACACAGCGCGGCGGGATCCTGCACCTCAACACCCAGCTCGTGTCGGCCGTCGGCGGAGAGGTTCGGTTGTCCACCGGCGAGCGGTACGCATCGAACGTGTTGGTCTGGGCTGCAGGCAACGCGACGAATCCGGTCGTTGCCTCGCACACGGATTTGCCGGTCGACGCCAGAGGATTGTTGATCACGCGACCAGACCTCCGGATTGGTACCGCTCACGAGATCATCGAAGACGCGTGGGCCGCCGGCGATAACGCTGCCATCCCCGACCTGACTTCTCCAATCGCTGGAGCGCGCACGGTACCGAACGCGCAACACGCTGTCCGGCAGGGACGCCTCCTCGCCAAGAACATCGCAGCAGTCCTCCAGGGAGAGTCGCCCCACGACTATGTGCACCACAGCCTCGGCACCGTCGCGACCCTCGGTCTCGGATACGGCATCTTCGAGTACAAGGGCATCGTCATCAAAGGGCTCCTGGCTTGGCTGATGCACCGCGGCTATCACGTTCTGGCCGTACCCACGTGGGACCGCAAGGCGCGCGTGCTGTTGTTGTGGGTTGTCTCGTTCCTGTTCGGCCGCGACATCGTCTCTCTCCAATCGGTTCAGCATCCACGAGCAGCCTTCCTCGACGCTGTTCCGCCGATCGTCCGCCTTCCGGATCGTCTACCGGGCGAGGCACGGCATGCCAGTTGATCGACGGCGCACGCAACCATTCACGGACCGCGCGTCGGATCGCCTCCGCAGTACCCGCGCGGGTGCTGTGGTGGCCTCCGTCCGGCAAGAAATGCGCGGACGCTCCATACCCGTGCACTGGACGAACTTATTCGGCGTCATCACCGTAGCCAGCGTTGCGGTGCTCTTCGTCACTGGCATCGTGCTGATGGTCGTCTACGCGCCGTCCAGCGAGGCTGTCACCTATCTTGGGCCGTACGAGCCCTTAACTGGCGCCACTGCCTCGCGGGCCTTCGATTCCGTGATGCGCGTGTCGTTCGAAGTACCTGGCGGACTACTTCTTCGTCAGCTCCATCACTGGGCCGCCTTGATGGTTCCCGCGTCAGTCCTGGTCCAACTACTGGTGACGTACTTCACCGGTGCATTCCGACGTCCTCGTCGAGGCAGCTGGCTGATGCTGTTCCTCCTGCTCATCTTCGTCCTCGCCGGGGGGTGGAGCGGATACGCCCTGCCTGATGACATGCTCTCCGGATCAGGGCTCCGTATCGTGGAGGGCATTACCCTCGGGATCCCCATGATCGGCACGTGGCTGTCAACGGTTCTTTTCGGAGGCGAGTTCCCGGGAAGGATCATCGAGAATCTCTTCCTGATTCACATCCTCGTGGTCCCCGTCGGACTGCTTGCACTGATCACGGGTCGCGCTCGATCCGCGTTCACGAGCCAGCCTCCACAGTTCGCCGCGGGTGGCCGTGAGGAGAACAACATCGTCGGCATTCCTCTGCTCCCTAACGCCGCTCTACGAGCGGGCGGGCTCTTCACCGTCGTCGTCGGCCTCCTGGTTCTCATGGCGACGCTCGTCACCGTCAACCCAATATGGAACTATGGCCCCGCCGACCCGGGCAACGCGTCCGCCGGGAGTCAGCCCGACTGGTACACAGGGTTCCTTGACGGTGCGCTGCGCTTGGTGCCCCCAGGGTGGGAGTTCGAGTTCCTCGACCGGACCTGGACACTCGCCGTTTTGGTTCCGTTGGCAGTCGTCGGCGCATTCCTCCTCATTGTCGCCCTCTACCCGTTCCTCGAGGGGTGGATCATGCGGGACAGCGCGGACCACCACATCCTCGACCGCCCCCGCAACACCACCAACCGCACCTCGATCGGAGTCGCCGGCGTCATTCTTTACGGAGTCTTCTGGGCCGCAGGCAGCGCCGACATCATCGCGCTGCTCTTTCACCTGTCGATTGAGACAGTGATCGTCACGCTGCAAGTGGCGCTGCTCGTTGGACCTCTAGCGGGCTTCCTCGTCGCCCAGCGCGTCTGCATCGCATTGCAGCGCAAGGACCGGGAACTTGTGCTGCACGGCTACGAGACTGGGCGCATCGTCCGAATGCCCGGTGGTGAATACATCGAGGTGCATCAACCGCTCGATGAGTATGAGAGATGGCGGCTCGCCGCCCACCAGCCAGTGCAGGCCGTTGAGGCGCGACCGAACGAGGCCGGACGGCTGCGACGAGTGGAGCGAATGCGCGGCTGGCTGGCCGTGCGCCTGCTCGCCGATCGAATCTCGCCGACGGCCACCATGAAAGGCGAGGAGATGTCGCCTACGGCGTCACGGCCGTCATTGGCGGATCCTGCTCCCAACGGCACGAAGCCGTGACGCCGAGCCGACGCCTCATCCGGTCGGGAACTCATCGAGGGCGCCGGAGGCGTGCTCGGCGAAGGCGGCTGCTGCTGCATCGGCGTTGCCCCCGGCGAGGGCGTCGACGAGGTCGCTGTGCCAGGCGACGACGCGCGTGCGGTCGCCGAGATACCCGGGGTCGCCGATGGCGCGCTGACTGACAAGCATCGGCTCGAGGGTGTCCCACAAGCGCGCCAGCACGGAGCGGCGGGTGGCAGCGATGACGGTGCGATGGAACTCCACGTCGAGCGCGCGGAACGCGGCGCGGTCGTCGGCATCCATCGCCTGCTGCATGCGTTTGACTACGCCCCGCAGAGCCTGGAGGTCGTCTTCCGACACCTCGGATACCGCGATGCGCGCCGCCTCCGCCTCGATCGAGCCTCGCATCGTGCGCGCTATCGCAAACTCGGCGGGCGAGATCTCAGTGACGTAGCTACCGTGGCGGGGCATCGAGACGACGAGTCCGGCGTGGATGAGGCGCTTCACGGCCTCTCGCACGGGAGCCTGACTGATGCCGAGCTGACGCGCGATCTCCGACTCGACCAAGCGATTCCCGGGCGCCCGAGTGCCGTCCAGGATCGACGCCAGAATCATTTCGTACACCTGATCAGACAGCAGTGCTGTGCTGATAGCCTCTGGCATTTGCTCCTCCTTCCGTGCGCGGTGCCCTGCCACACTAGCGATAGTCGATGGAAGGGCGTGCCGATGAATACTGTGGTGGAGGGATACCGTACCCGGCTTCGGAGCGGTGCGTCCGAGCACTACCGGCGGGTTCACTCGCAGATCCCCGCACCCCTGCATGCGGCCCTGACGGCGTGTGGGATGGTCAACTGGCGCATCTGGATTGACGGTGAGACACTTTTCCATCTCATCGAGACGCGCGACGGCCGTGAGCGGATGATCGAGCGGATGCGTGCCAGGCCCGCTGTCGACCCGGCGTGGGACGCGCTGATCTCGACCCTCATCGACGATTCGCCGAACTCCTCAGTCGTGCTCCCGCTGGTCTGGGACGCCTCTGCATGCTGAGGGGGCAGCAAGGCGGGCCGTCGACAGGAACCGTAGCTCTCCGTTGACGAACTCGCCCTCGGGTGCTTTGATCGGTTCGTTGTAATCGACTATCGATTGGAGTGTCAATGAGGATCCCAAGACAGGCTGCCCTCGCGGCGGTCGCTGCTGTAGCGGTCGGAATGCTCACGGGAGGTCTGGTCGCGCCGACCGCGAGCGGCAGCGTCGTCGGACGCACATTCCACGTAGGAATTGGCGGCGACGACGCGAGCGGGGGGTCGTCATCCACGCCGTTTCGAACGATTCAGCACTGCGCCGACGTCGTGCGGCCAGGCGACACATGTGTCATCGGAGAGGGCACGTACCGCGAAACGGTCACCCCGCCACGCAGCGGTACCGCGCTTCTTCCGATCACGTTTGAAGCGGCCCCCGGCGCCCGGGTCGTCGTCGACGGCACTGACCCGATTAGTAACTGGACAATGGTCACCGCGACAGAGCTAGCCGCCCTCACCGCGGAAGACCCCACCCTGGCCGGCTCCGAGTTCGCCTCGTCGGTCGAGGGGGGTACCGTTTACCGCGCCGCGGTCAGCCCCTCCCCTGAGCTCCCCGGTCAGCAGATCTTCGTCGGCGACACGATGGCGCCCGAGGCCGCCTGGCCGCATGCCGGCGACGACCCCGCCCACGCCCTGAAGGCGCACGCCGACTGGGGTTCACAGACCCAGCTGGGTGACGACGCGCTGTCGCAGCCGGAGGGCTATTGGGTCGGTGCCCGGCTGCTCTCACACAACTGGTTCGTGAGCGAGACCGGCCGTGTGACATCTTCGTCGCCCGGCTCCGTCACGGTCGATGGACTGCCCTCGTGTGTGGGGTTGAGCCCGAACACAACGAACTACTACGCGCTGTCGGGCAAGCTGGCCTTGCTTGGGCGGGATCGCGAGTGGCACTACGACGCAGGCGACGGCCAGCTATACGTGCGGGTGCCGGGGGACGACCCCGACGCGGCGAACATCGCGGCGAAGCAACGCGAGTTCGGCTTCGACCTCTCCGGCCGCTCGCACGTCAGCATCATCGGTCTGGGACTCAAGGGCACAAGCATCCTCACCTCCGACACGACCTCGCACGTCACCCTCGACGGGTTGTCCGTGCGGTACGTGTCGGAGTACGCCGATCTGAAAGTGGACCCTAACAAAGTCACGCCCACAGACGCGTGCGACGTGCTGACGGCGGGCGAGACGACCAGCGGAATCCAGCTGCACGGCACAGACAATGTACTGCGCAACTCATCGATCGCATACAGCGCGGGCAACGGCGTCGTCGTGACGGGGCAGCGCAATAGCGTCGTCAACAACGTCATCACCGACACCGACTACATGGGCAGCTACGCGGGCGGCGTCAACCTGTTGGGCACCGACAACACGGTCATGCACAACACCATCACGGGCACTGGGCGCAGCAGCATCAACATCGACAATAAGGTCGCGGGTTACGACGCGTCCGGCCACCGCATCGCGTACAACGACATGAGCCATTACGGGAAGCTCGTGCACGACGTCGGCGCGGTGTACGTGTGCTGCCGGGTGGACCTCGGCGACACCCTCATCGACCACAACACCATGCGTGATGCGGCCCCGGTGTCGACGGTCGCTCCCGCTCCCGGGGTCTACCTCGACCTTGAGACCGTCAACGGCGTGGTGGCCGACAACGTCACTTGGAACCGCACGACCTACGGCGTGGTGCTGATCAACCCGAACGGCGGTCATGCCTCGGGCACGAAGATCATCAACAACACCAGCGGCACCGACCGCAAGGCACTGAGCCTATTCGGCGGCACGTACGAGGGCATCGAGGTCACAAACAACCTCGGCGACGTCGATAGTGCGGCGGGTGTGACCCTGGCGACCAACCTGCCCAACGGCGGCGCCGCCTTCGCCGACCCGGCGACGCACGACTTCACGGTCGGCGAGGGGTCCACGGCTCGCAATGCGGCGACACCTCGTCCGCCCTACTCGGACGGAACCACGGATGCCGCGCCGACGGTCGGCGCTTTCCAATACGGCGCCCCGACCTGGGGCTCGGGTGCGACGCTCGTAGGCGGAACCGTGGAGGCCGAGTCCTACGTCGGGACATCCGGCACGTCGACCAGGTCGGGCGCGACCGGAACGGTCGTGGGTAGCTTTGACGGCGGCGACTGGGTGTCATACAGTGCACTCGACTTCGGCGCTGGGCGCGACCTCGTGCGCATGAACGTGGGAACCGACGACCCGTACGAGAACCAGACGTTCGAGATTCGCATCGACGCCGCGGACGGGCCTGTGATCGCAAACTTCCGCGTCGACTCGACGGGCGGATTCGACCGCTTCTCTGAGCAGTACGCCAGCATCGTCCCCACCTCGGGTGTGCACGACGTATACATCCGCTCGATCGGGTGGGCGGGGATCGGTGATCTAGACGCATTCTCGTTCCTCACCACCGGCACGCAGCTCGAAGCGGAGGACGCGTCCCTCAGAATCGGGACCTCGACGGCCGACGGTGGTACCGGCAGGGTGGTCACGCGGATCGACGGCGCGAACATCCTGGTGTTCCGCCACGTCGCCTTCGGGGCCGGCCGCACCGAGTTTGCCGCGTCGCTCGCCTCGGAGGCCGCAGGAGCGCAGTACGCGATCCGCCTTGACTCGCCCCTCGGGACGAAGATCGGCACGCTGAGCGCGACCCCCACCGGATCCACTGCGCGATTCGAGACGCAGGCGGTCGCAGTTACCGCGACCTCAGGTGTCCACGACGTGTACCTCATCCCGTCGGGAGGGCGGACACGCGGTTCGCTCGACTGGATCGCGTTGCGCTGACCTCGTCCGTGAGGCGGGAACAGCTCCCGCCTCACGGACGATATTCGGAGCGTCTTCGAGACTGTGCACCCGACCGCCCGTCACGTTGCTCACGATTTGGGCGCAGCTGTTCAGGACGGCTCGTCTTTTGAACCTGCCTGGTGGGCGCAGACCGTCACGAATCAGGCAGCTTGACGGTCCTCCTCATAGGGGGTGCATCCATCCCACACGTGAGCCAAGAGATCAGGAGTGCCAGACATGCACGACCACAATTCCATCTACGACAACCTCGAACCTGCTCAGCGCCCGGAGGTCCAGGTTTTGTCATCTGTGGATCTCGCAGCCATCGACGGTGCACGGGACGCGATGACAATCCACGTCACGCTCCCGCCCGCAAGTCCAGGAACACGCCCGCATCGCCATTCGGGTCCCGCCTTCGGTTACGTGGTCGAAGGTGAACTTCTCTTCGAGCTAGAGGGCGAAGCCCCGCGGGTGGTGAAGACAGGTGAGACCTTCTGGGAGCCCGGCGGAGACGTGATCCACTACCAGGACGCCAACAACCTCGCAGACGAATCCACCACGTTCGTGGTCACCATGCTGTGTATCCCGGGCGAGCCCATGCTCACTCTCGTATCGGAGGAGGAGCTGAGCAGCAGAAGCGCCCGCCGCGTGCCGTCGTCGTCTTGATGGCACTGACCCCCTGAAGGTCCGCCCAGTTGAAACGAGCCCGCCGCCCGCCATCTCTGGCGGAGCGGCGGGTCTGACACGAAGTCGAGCCAATCTGAGTTGCCGCTCAACATCGTTTGCGCTACTCTGCAAATCGCCTATCGATAGGCGATTACAATCAAGGAGGATTCATGCGACACACAACCCGAAATGTCGTCGCGCTGATCGCCACGTCGACTCTAGGAGTCGGTCTGCTGGCGGGATGCTCGACAAGTAGCGCGGACGGCGGCGACACCCAGCTGCGCCTTCTGGCGAACATCACGCCCGTTCTGACCAAGGAGTACTACGAGAAGCTCGTTGAGCCGTGGGTCGCCGAGCACGAAGGCGTGAGCGTGACGATCGAGGTGCCTAGCGGCGAGAACGTGCAGGCCACCCTGCAGCAGGAGCTCGCCTCCGGAGACATCCCAGACATCGTTGCAAGCAACCTCGACCCTGTCGTAGCACCGCAGCTGCTCGACTTCCCAGACGAGCCGTGGGTGCTGGACACTCCTCTCGCCGAGCAGAACAAGGTCGACGACAAGATCTGGCAGGTGGCCACCGGCGCTCAGATCCAGTCGCTCGTCTTCTACAACAAGGACGCGTTTGCCGCGGCGGGCGTGACCGAAACCCCGACCAGCGTCGACGAGTTCACCGCGGCGCTGCGGTCGGTCAAGGCCGCCGGCGGCCAGACCCCGCTCGGCACGGCCGGCGAGTGGGTTACCGGCGCACAGTTTGCGATGATGGCCAATCCTGATCTGCTCGGCTCGGGTGACTTCTACACCGAGGTCACTGACGGCGAGGCGACCTTTGCGGACAGCGCCTACGCCGACTACCTCGAGGCATACTCCGGCTGGATCACCGAAAGCCTGGTCGACCCCGATGCGCTCGGCCTGAAATACCAGGACTCGATCGACGCCTTCACCGGCGGGGAGTCAGCCGCCATAGTCATGGGCAACTGGCTGGTCCCGTCCATCGACGAGGCTGGTGTCGACTTCGAGGTCGGCGTGTTCGCCGCTCCCTCGCTTGACGGCCAGCCCGCCGCACAGATGAGCGGTCCCGCCCAGCCTTACTCGATCCTGCAGGGCTCGAAGAACCAGGAGCTCGCGCTCTCACTGGTGGAGTACCTCGTCACCGACGAGACCGCCGTGACCACGTCGCTGGAGTCGGAGGGTAACTTCCGGGCGGGCTACTCCTACGAGGGCACCCCGCTGAACCAGGACGTCGGCGCCATCCTCGACGCAGCGCCCGGCCTCGTGATCGGGACTTCCGGTCCCGGCATCCCCGCAGGTTTCGGGGACGAACTGAACAAGCAGGTGCAGGCGCTGTACGTGGGCAATACGCCCGCCGCGGCGGCCGCCGCGCTCGACTCGTGGTGGAGCATGAATGCTGCTGCGCAGTGATGTCAAGACCGCAGCCGGCGAGGCTCTGTCCTCGCCGGCTGCGGCCGCGGGTCGGCGTCGTCGCGGTCGCGCCGAACTGCTGTCCGACACCGTCATGATCGCACCGGCGCTCGTCCTCGTTGCGCTGTTCGTCCTCATCCCCATCGGGATCGCCGCCTACCTCAGCTTCACCAACTGGGATGGGTTCACCATCCCACCCTCCTGGGTCGGCATCCGCAACTATGAGCGCCTGTTCCAAGATCCCGACGCAGTGCGCGCCGCGACCTACACCGCCGTGATCGCTGTCATCGGCACGCTCGCGTGCAACGCCTTCGGCCTTGGCATCGCACTGCTGCTGAACCGCAACACCCGCGTCAACACCGTGATGCGCGTGCTTGTCTTCTCCCCCTACGTCATCGGGCCAATCATTCTCGGATTCCTATGGGCGTCGATCCTCGGCACCAACGGAGCGTTGAACTCGGTGCTCACCTCCCTCGGTGTCGAGCGGGTCCCGTTCCTCGCCGAACCCGTCTGGGCAATGGCGACCACGCTGCTCGTAATCATCTGGGCGAGCTTCGGACTCAACGTGATCCTCTACCTCGCCGGCCTGCAGACGCTCGACGACTCGCTGCTGGAAGCGGCCAAGATCGACGGCGCCGGGCCGTGGGCCACCTTCTGGCGCGTGAAACTCCCGGTGCTCGCCCCGACCGTAACCCTCAACATCGTGCTCACCGCGATCGGTCTCCTGCGCGTCTACGAGATCGTGCTCGCCCTGACCGCCGGCGGACCCGCCGGCTCGACGCAGACAGTGGTTTTCAACATCCTCACGACCTCGTTCAGCCGCTCGCAGCTCGGCTACGGCGCCGCACAGTCGGTCGTGCTCATGCTCGTCATCATCTTGGTCACCGTGGTCCTCACGCAGGTGCGCCGCCGCAGCGAAGAGGCGGTCGCCGCATGATCGCCCGTCGCACCGGATGGATCACTGCCATCGCCGTCATCGTGCTACTCATGGGCGCGCCCCTGTACCTGCTCGTCACAAACGCGTTCAAGACCGAGGACGACATTCTTGGCTCGCCGTTCGGGCTGCCCACCCAGGGCTTCACCCTCGACAACATCGTCGCCGCCGCGACCTCGACTGACTTCAATGTCATCGCCGCATACGGCACCACGGCGTTCCTCGTCGTCGTGGTCAACGTCCTCTCAATCCTCGTGACCGGCCCTGCCGCTTACGCCATCGGCCGGGGCGTGCGCCGCGGACACCGAATCATCCTGCTGGTGATGCTCGCTGGACTGTTCATTCCCAGCCAGACCATCGTCATCCCCGTCATCTACGTGCTGAAAACGTTAGGCCTCATGGGCACGATTCCCGGGCTCGTCCTCTTCCAGACCGCACTGACGATCCCGACGACCCTGTTCCTGTTCACTGCGTACGTGCAGAGCATCCCGCGTGAGCTCGACGAGGCTGCGCGCATCGACGGCGCCTCTCGGATCGGCACCTTCTGGCGGGTGATCTTCCCTCTGATGATGCCGGCGATCGCGACAGCGGTGGTGCTCAACGCCGTAGGCGTATGGGCCGACTTTGTGAACCCACGCATCATCCTCGGCCCCGGCTCGGGCCTGTACACGGTCACGACCGGCGTATACGCGGCGATCAGCAAGTACTCCACCGACTACACGCTGGTGTACTCCAACATGCTGCTCGCCGTCGTGCCAGTCATTGTGTTCTACGTGCTACTGCAGAAGCGCATCATCGGCGGCCTGACCTCGGGGGCGATCAAGGGATGACGCGTCTAACCGCCTCCGTACCGCTGCGGGACATCCCACGCTGGGCGGCGCTCGAGCGCGAGCTGCTCGCCCTTCTCGACACAGCGTGGCGGCGATTCGCCGTCCGGTTCACCGAACCGGACGGGAGCCTTCGCTACTCGGGCGGGATGTACGGGCGCGACGGCGTCGACGACTTCTACGAGCCGTTCTTCAACTGGCCTGCGCTGTACCGGCTCGGCGGCGCGGACGATCTGCTCGCCGCCGCGAAGCACCACTGGGAGGGCGTGACACGGCAGATGACTGCGTTCGGGTTCGTGCGCGACGAGTACGAACTTGGCTACGACTGGTTCCACCAGGGCGAGTCGCTGCCACTGTTCCTCGGCATCTGCGCAGCTGACCCCGCCGACCCCGTCTTCCGCGAACGGGCGCGCCGGTTCGCCGGCTTCTATCTGCCCGGGTCGCCGACCGGCAACTATGACCCGACCACCCGCACCATCGTCGCGCCGCACACCGGGTCGGGCGGTCCGCGATACGGCGTCGGCGAGGACTGGACGGAGTATCGGGCCGACCAGGAGGGGATGCGCATCTACGGTCTGCCGCTGCACGACGTCGAGGGCATCCACGAGTGGGACGATCTCGCCGCCCCCGGAGCGGCGGCGCGCATGGGTGCCGCCATGCAGGAGCGAATGGGCCGCGGCGACACCGTCGTAAACCTCGCTGCCACGACGCTCGCCACCAACGCGTGGCTATATGACCACGACGAACGCCACCGCACGTGGGCACTGGAATACGTCGATGCGTGGCGAGAACGCGCGACCGTCGCAGGAGTGCTCCCCGACAACGTCGGGCCGGGAGGCATCGTAGGCGAGCTGCATGGCGGCGCTTGGTATGGCGGGCACTACGGGTGGACATGGCCGCACGGCTTACACACCATTGCCGCAGCCGCGACCGTCGCCGCGTTGAACACGGTCGTGCTTACCGGCGACACCGCCCGCCTCGATTTTGCACGCGGAGTTCTCGACACGGTGCTCGCTCACGCGGTCGCGCAGGACCGTATCGCCTCACGCGGCAGCCTCGGACCCGGCTGGGCCGAACGGCTGGGCGCGGATGACGACACCGTCGAGTTGCTCGTGCCTTACCGCCACGGGCCGGACGGGTGGTTCGATTACCACCCGATCCCGGTCGAGCCGGTGATGTGGCTGGACTGGATCGGCCATGACCAGGAAGACCGCGCACTGCTCGATCGAATCCGCGCGGCTTCTACCTCCGACTGGACTGCTGTGCGCTGGTTCCACGACAAAGAGGAGCAGGGGCACGAGGCACCGTGGCTCGAATTCCTCGCCGGCCGCAACGCCGACTATCCCGAGCGAGCACTCGAGATGGCGATCGGCCAAGTTCTCCGCCGCCTCGCGCTCATCGCCGAGGCCCCCACGGAACCGGAGGACGGTGACATCCACTTCTGGCAGCGGCTGAACCCTGTCGTCACCGAGGTGCTCACGCAGCTCGTCACCGGGGCGCCGCCGGCCGTCTATTACGGCGGGCTGTCGTTCGCGCGTGTGCTCGTCGCCGACGCCGCACGCCTCCGCCCTGGCCTGCCGGCAGACGTGGCCGCGCTCGTCCGCACTGCGGAGGAGGACACCGTCGTGATCGAACTGGTCAACCTCGGCGACGCCGCGCAGGACGTCGAGCTCGTCTGCGGCGCCTTCGGCGAAGACCGCATCGACACCGTGGAGTTCGATGCCGCATCATCCGACGCCGCTTCCGGCTATCCCGGCAATTCGCATCGATACACCATCCCCGCCGTCTCGACCATCCGGGATCGGATCCCGGTGGACGGCAACCGCCTCGTCGTCGCGCTGCCGCCACGCACCCGCATCCACCTCACTCTGACCCTCACCCGACGCGCCTTCCAGGCCGCCCATCAACTCATCCGCCCAAACCAGGAGAACTCATGAACACCACCTTTGAGAATCTGTCGTCCGTCTGGCCACTCCCCGTGCGCGGCGATGCGTTCGACCGCGCCGATGCCGACATCGTGAACCGTATGAACATCGTGAGTGCCGCAACCGCGTGCGCGAAACTCAGCGGCATGGGGATCACCCGCAGTTACATCCAGGGGCCGACGCCGCTCGACCGCGGTGCACGCGTGGTCGGCTCGGCACTCACACTGCAGTTCATGCCGCAGCGCGAAGACATCGCCAGCGGCGTCAGCCAGGAATACGTCGAGCGTCACACCGCCCTATGGGAGGTGCTCGAGACCGTGCAGGAGGGAGACGTGCTGGTCGTTCAGGCATACGGCAGTGCGTTCACCGGATGCCTCGGCGACATGCTCGTGCGCTACTTCAAGCGTCGCGGCGGCGCCGGCATCGTCGTGGACGGACGCATCCGCGACGCCGCCCGGGTACGCGAGCTGGGTGTGCCGATCTGGTGCACCGGTGTCACGCCGCACTACGCGTCGCAGACGGACCTGTTCCCGTGGGCATACGACGTGCCGGTCGCGGTCGGCGGCGTGCTCGCTCTGCCGGGCGACGTGGTCATCGCTGATGACGACGGCGCAGTGATCGTGCCGCAGGGAAAGGCCCTCGAGCTCGTCGAGTCGGCCGAGGATCACGAGAACTGGGAGGAGTTCAGCCGCATGCGTCTGGAGCAAGGCGCACGCCTGTCTGACTACTATCCCCTGAACGCCGACAGCCGTGCCGAGTACGAGGCATGGCGCGACGGCGGGCGCATCCCGCTGGTCTGACGTGATCGACGCGCATCTGCATGTGTGGGGCGGGGAATTGCTCGACGTCGCCTGGTTGACAGATGAGCGCGCATGCTCCCTTCGTCGCCCCTTCTTGCTCGACGAGGCAACGGCGATGCTGCGCGCGGAGGGCATCACGTCGGCTGTCGCGGTCACGGCCGACGAGTCCGATGCCGGCAGCGCCCTGCTGCTCGCGCGCTGTCACGGGCGCGACGAGATCGCAGCCGTCGTCGGCTGGACCGACCTGACCGATCTCGACGTCGGCGCGCGCCTCGACGCCCTGCAGACGGGAGCCGGGGGTGGAACACTGCGCGGCGTGCGCCACGTGGCGCTCAGCCGCGACGCGATCGACGCCACCGCACTTGAGCCGGGCGTGCGCGCTCTCCAGGAGCGCGGCCTGGTACTCGAGCTGCTCGTCGATGAACCCGCGCTCAGCTCCGTGGCCGGGCTCTGCCGCGCCGCGCCGGAGCTGGACGTCGTCGTCGACCATCTCGGCAGC
Organism: Microbacterium sp. ZW CA_36; assembly: GCF_044987475.1. NCBI lineage: Bacteria > Bacillati > Actinomycetota > Actinomycetes > Micrococcales > Microbacteriaceae > Microbacterium > Microbacterium sp. ZW CA_36. The sequence continues at coordinate 76,111 of NZ_JBJDRL010000005.1, read as the reverse complement.
CCGACAGCCGCGGAAGGCGCCTGGCAGGACGCGGTCACGCAGCTCGCCCGGCATCCGCGCGCCCATCTGAAGGTCTCGGGTGCGGTCGTCCACACACCCCGCATGCCGCAACTCCTCGCGATAGCGCGCGCACGTTTCGGCGCCGAGCGACTGCTCGCCGGCACGAACTGGCCAATCCACACCCTCTCCCCCGGTGCCGGACCCTGGCGGCGGCTGCAGGCGGCGACGCGCAGGTGGAATGACCATGAGCGCACAGCTCTGTTCGGGGCGAGCGCCGCCCGCGTGTACGGGGTGACCACCCCGTGAAGACCACCCGCATCCGCGACACCGCGGTCCACGTCACCGAAATGGGGTTGGGCACTGCGCAACTCGGCGATCTCTATGTGCAACTTGACCAGCGCGACGCCGACGAAATCGTAGACGCGGCGTGGGGACACGGCATCCGTCATTTCGACACCGCGCCCCATTACGGGCTCGGCCTCTCGGAGCACAGGCTCGGGCGCGCGCTTCGTGGCCGCGACGACGCAATCGTGAGCACCAAGGTCGGGCGCCTCATCGTGGGTGGGGGCGCGCACGCCCGCCGCGAATGGGATCTCAGCGGCGAAGGCGTTGCGCGCTCGCTGGTGGCGTCGCTGCGCCGTCTGGAACGCGTGCACGTCGACATCGCGTTCGTACACGATCCCGACGACGACGATCGCGTCGACGAGGCCATACGCACGGCCGTGCCGGCGCTGCAGCGCTTGCGCGATACGGGCGATCTCGGCGCGATCGGTGTCGGAACGAAGGACCTCCCCACACTGCTGCGCTTCGTACGCGAATGCGACATCGACGTCGTGATGGTCGCGGGCCGGCTCACCCTGCTCGATCACTCGGCCCTCGCAGACCTGGTGCCCGAGTGTGCCGCCCGCGGAATTGCGATCATCAGTGCAGGCATCTTCAATAGCGGACTGCTCGCTACGGACCGGCCCGACCCGGCGTCGCACTTCGAGTATGCAGCGCCGCCAGCAGCGGTGCTCGAGCGGGCGCGCGAACTCGCGGCGATCGCTGATCGCCACGGCTACACCCTGCCCGAGGCCGCAGTCACATATGCACGTGAGCCGGCGCCGCCGGTTGCCTCGATCGTGGTCGGTGCCGACTCAGCGGCGCAAGTCGCCCGCAATGCGGCGCTGCTGCGCGCCGACGGCGACGTGGCAGGGCTGCGCGCCGAGGTCGAGGCGACTGCGGCCATTCGATCCGAGACGAACCAGCGGTGATCATCGTCAGCGAGTTGCGGTACGCGGCCAGCCGTGACGAAGCGTCGGCCGCAGTCGCCGAGTACGCATTCACGCACGAGGTATCTGAGCGGGAGCATCAGCTCGCGTATGGCGGCACGCGGTGAAGGCCGGAGCAGAGAGCCGATTAGACCTCTCGGCGCTGGGTTGTTGCATCCGCCAGGCTGGTGAGCCGCACAACATGCCAATCTGACTGAACGACACCTCCGCCAGGACGGCAGCACCACGAGCATGATCTTCCGCTCTCGCAAGTCGTGCGATGCTCATCTCATTTCATGACCCTCTACCCGCAACATCGTCAACACTGACACGCCGACGTCGCCATCGACCGCGCGCTAGGCGCCAGTAGCCGCGTGACCTCGTTGCCCCCGAACACGCCCCGGACAGACATCTTCGAGTTCGCCGATGTCCACGCCCTCCCCCTTGTCGGCGCCTCCGCTGTCGGCCTCGCCGTCCGTACCGGGCGCTCATCACTCACCTAGCGTGTGGCCGTGCTCGATCTCGACCCGGACAACCCGTCGGCTGGCGTCGGCTGGCTCGCCGACAACACTCACGGTAAAGATGGATGGGCGCGTGCTGAACATCCCTCGCGGTCATACCGCCTCCGTATCCGTCGCAGCGTCTAATCCCCACCGACCCGACGTCGTCGGGGAGCAGCTGGTCGTGGTCGCGTGAGCTCCGGACGGCAGGGGCATCCGGGAGGCGAATCACGACCTCCCCGAAGCCCCCGCACATATGTCCGATTACAGCGCTACGCCGCCCGTCTGCGCCTCGCCGAGTTGGATCGCCTTCAGCTCGGTGAACTCTTCGATTCCGAACGTGCCGAACTCTCGGCTGTTGCCGGACTGCTTGTATCCGCCGAACGGCGCTCGCATGTTCAAGCCCGCACCGTTGAGATACACCTGCCCAACGTGCAAGCGACGTGCCACTGCCACGGCCTCATTGTGAGGACCGAACACGGCGGCTGTCAGTCCATACATCGTCGAGTCGGCGATCTCTACCGCCTGGTCGACGTCGTCATAAGCGATCACCGAAAGCACCGGCCCGAAGATCTCCTCCTGCGCGATGGCGGAATCAGGATCGACGCGAGCGAAGATGGTCGGCCGCACGAACGCGCCTGTCTCCAAGCCTTCGACGCGCCCCGGGCCACCATATGCGAGGGTCGCACCATCGGCGATGCCGCGTTTGATGTATCCGTTGACGCGCTCCCACTGCTTCTCCGAAGCGAGCGGCCCCACCCGCACCGCGGGGTCTGAAGGGTCACCAACCGAATACTCAGCAGCCGCCGCGACCAACCGCTCGACGAGCTCGTCATGCAGGTTCGAAGGAACGAGCAAGCGCGTCCACGCGCCGCAAGCCTGACCGCTGTTCGTCCAGGAGTTCATGAGGGTATGCGCAGCAACTGCGTCCAGGTCGGCACCGTCGAGCACGATGTTGGCACTCTTGCCGCCGAGCTCGAGTGCCACCCGCTTGACGGTCCCGGATGCGACGACAGCGACGCGCTTACCCGCGGCTGTCGAGCCAGTGAAGGAAATCATGTTGACATCGGGGTGCGCGGCGAGCGCCTCCCCGACCACGCCACCGGCGCCGAAAACGACGTTGAAGACCCCTGCGGGGATGCCCGCATCCTCGATCGCACGCGCAAGGATCGCGGCCGTCAGCGGGGCCAGTTCCGCGGGCTTGAACACCACGGTGTTGCCCGCGAGCAGCGCCGGGGCGAGCTTTGTCATCGTTTGCTGAAGCGGGAAGTTCCAGGGGGTGATGGCGCCGACGACACCGACTGGCTCGCGAACGATCAGCGAGTCGCCGATCCGCTGCTCCCAATGAATCTCGGACACGATCTGCGCTGTGGCGACTGCGACCGCGGGCGGCAGGGCCGCCTGAGCGGCACGCGACAGTGAGATGGGTACGCCGATCTCCGCGGTGATCGCCTGCGCGATCTCCTCGTTGCGCGCGGTCAACTCGGCGGCCATGCGTTCGAGAGCTTCGGCACGGGATAGGGGCGACCATGACGACCAGCCCGGCAGAGCCGCACGCGCAGCGGCAACCGCGGCATCGACGTCCGCGGCGGTTCCAGACGGGACGGTCGCCACGACAGCTCCGGTCACGGGGCTCGTAACGGCGCTGCGGGACGGAGAGTCTTCGGTGAAGACGCCTGCGATCCAGTGGCCGCCGACGCTGAGGTGAGGGTGAGTTTCAGTCATGTTCTCCAGCTTCATCACGACGTCTGCGATGCACCATGCTCGCTCCTGGCATGGCTGACACCCCGATTCCCTTGCCCCTTTTTGGCATGGATCCCTGTCCACCTGCACCGCAAGATGAGAACTTCAACCCGAAGCACGGAGGAACCATGACCAGGAGTACTGTCGGCGTCCGCCTTCCCGATCTCACAGGCAAGCGGGTGCTGATCACCGGCGCGAGCGACGGTATCGGAGCGATCATCGCCGACCGAATCGCCGGGGCAGGCGCCTCGCTCGTGTTGCCGTTTCGCACCCCCTCGAAAGGGCAGGCGGCGCTGCAGCGGCTACGCGACGCGCATCGCGGGCTCGAGGTGGCGACTGTGCCGCTGGATCTGGCGTCCCTTGCATCGGTGCGTCAAGCCGCCGACACACTGCTGGATGAGGGGACGAGCATCGACATCCTCATTGCCAATGCGGGCATCATGACCCCACCCACCCGCGTGGTGACGGAGGATGGATTCGAACTACAAATGGCCACCAACCACCTGGGACACATGGCATTCATTGGTCGACTCCTTCCGTTGCTACGCATGCCCGGCACTCGTGTCACCAGCATGGGAAGCGCCGCGGCAAAGTCGGGTCGCATCGACCTCGACGATTTTCACAGTGAACGCCGTTTCTCGACCGCGCGCGCCTACATGAACTCGAAGCTCGCCCAGATGTTGTTCGCGCTGGAACTCGACCGGCGGGCGCAGGACACCGGCGCAGCGCTGCGCAGCAACGTAGCCCATCCGGGAACGACGCTCACAAACCTCTACAGCGCAGGGCCGAACATGGGTCGGTCACGGCCCGCACTGCTCGCGAAGATTGTTGGCGCGTTCGCGCGGGCGGGGCTCTTCGTCCAGCAACCCGCGGATGGCGCCCAGCCGGCGCTGCTGGCGGCGGCGCATCCCAATGCTGAGGGCGGGCGATTCTACGGCCCCGATGGACCCGGGCACTTCACTGGGAGCGCGGGCGAACAGCGTATCTATCCGGTCGCGACCGACGCGCTGCTCGCGCGTGCAGTGTGGGACCGTTCGGTTGAGCAGATCGGTGTCGACTTCCACTTCAATACCGCGGAGTCGAAGGCATGACTCGTCGAGCAGACCTCGCCCGTTTCCTGCGCTCCCGCCGGGAGGCGTTGCAGCCCGGTGACGTGGGGCTGCCCAGCGGTCGGCGACGCCGCACGCCGGGCCTTCGTCGCGAGGAGGTCGCGTCGCTGGCAGGGATCTCCAGTGACTACTACAGCAAGATCGAGCAGCCCGAAGGCCCCGCACCGTCCGACCAGGTGCTCGGAGCCCTCGCGCGCGCTCTGCAACTCACTCTCGACGAGCGTGACCACCTGTTCCGCTTGGCCGGGATCGCCGTGCCGCCGCGTGTCGCGGGAGGCCACCATGTGAATGCAGGGTTGGGGCGGGTGCTAGCCCGCCTGACCGACACGGCGGCGAACGTCGTGACGCCGCTGGGTGAAACGCTGGTTCAGACGCCGCTCGCCAGGGCGCTATTCGGCGATGAAACCGGGTACGAAGGCCCTGCCCGGAGCCGAATCTACCGGTGGTTCACCGACCCGTCCGAACGCGCGCGTACTCCCGAGGTCGATCATGCCCGGCACTCCGAATCAATCGTGGGGCATCTCGTTTCGGCGTCAGGCAACCTAGCGCTGGAGCGGCAAGTGACTGCCCTGGTGCGCCGACTCACCGAGCACAGCGCGGAGTTTGCCGAACTCTGGAAGAGCAAGCCCGTCCCCGGACTCTACTGCGAGGCGAAGACCATCCTGCATCCCGATGTCGGAAGGATCGAGGTCTATGGGCAGACGCTCGTCGACCCCGACCAACAACAGGCGCTCACAGTATTCACTGCGGAGCCCGGTAGCGAGAGCCAGGAGAAGCTAACCCTGCTTTCGGTGCTCGGCACCCAATCCGTGGCGACGAGCTGATCCGGGCCGCGCGGGTCGGTCGAGAACCCCGGATTTCGCGGGCGTTTCGGACCTCTCCCATCACCCGCTCCGAGGCCGAGAGAACTTGGTTACCCGCCAGTGACCGAGAGTGGCAGCAGGGGAAATATCTGACGCCTATCGTCGAACGTATCCTCGCTGCTGCCCGATTCAAGGAGTGCCCGAACATGGACTTCGACATCCCCACCCGTACCTCCGTCCTGATCGTCGGCGGCGGGCCGGTCGGCTGCGCGCTAGCGATCGAACTCGCCTCGCGCGGCGTCGACGCCGTCGTCGTCGAGAAGGACCTGACGACCCCCGCTGTGCCCGTCAAAGCGATGCTGTTGAACCCTCGGACGCTGGAACACATGGCGCGGTGGGGCATCGCCGACGAAATCCGCGCAGCCGCTGTCACTCCGGACGGCTGGCTGCAGGGCGTAACCTTCGCTACCTCGCTCACGGGCCGCGATCTCGGGCATTTCCGCGAAGGGTTCGACTTCCACAGCGAACACGAGTCGGAGGATCTGCGCGAACGCGCCCAGGTCGTCATGCAGCCCGACACGCTGCGGGTGATGCGGGCCGCGATGCAGCGGGCGGGCGCCGGCTACGCCGCGGGATGGGAAGTCGTGCGGATCGAGCAGGGCGGTGCAGTGACGGCGCTGCTCCGACACGTCGAGACCGGCGAGGAACGGCACATCGGCGCGGACTACGCCGTCGGCGCGGATGGTGCTCAGAGCATCGTGCGCAGCACGGCTGGCATCACCCGCTCGGGTCGCGGCGGCATCAGCGCGACGCTGCTGCTGCACTTTCGTGCGCCAGGCGTGCTCGAGGACTACCGTCCGACGCCGGCGGCGTTCTCGAACCTCACGCACCCCGAGGGTGGTGCCCTGGTGGTGCCGATCGGCAGCGACCTGTTCTGCGCGCACGTGCCCGGCTACCCGGTCGACGTTGACATCGCCGACATCGACCTGCAGAAGCTCGGCCGCCGCATCATTGGGCAAGATACGTTCGAGGAAGTGGAGTACGTGTACGCGGGCGTCTACAAGGTGCACGAGCGTATAGCGGACGCTTACCGCGCCGGTCGCTTGTTCCTCGCCGGCGACGCTGCGCACCTGTACGCTCCGTTCGGGGGGCACAACCTCAACTCCGGCGTCGGCGACGCGGTCGACCTCGGCTGGAAGCTCGCCGCGGTACTTGGCGGGTGGGCCGGCGATGCCCTGCTCGACAGCTACGAGCAAGAGCGGCGCCCAGTCGCCATCCGTAACGCCGCAGAAGCGTCCGGCAACGTCGCACGGTTCGTCAGCGAGGCGAAGGCCATCATGACCGAGATGGGCGCGACCGACTACCTCGCCACCGGCGTCGCCGCCGAGGCCCGCCGCCGCTCTTGGGGTGAACGTCTCTGGCGCGCCACGCGACAGCAGTACATTGCACGCGGCATCGTGCTCGACCAGCGGTACGCCAGCGCTGTGATCGCCACCGACGACTCAGCCGTCACCCCGTGGTCGTCGCTGAGTTACGACCCCGTCGCCAAGCCCGGCCACCGCGCTCCCCACATGCGCCTCGCCGACGGCACGTCGCTGTACGAGGCGTTCGGCCCGGAATTCACATTGGTGGTAGCACCGGGTGCGGAGGCAGCCGCCGAGCAGGCCCTCGCTGCGGCCGCCGAGCGCGGCGTGCCGCTGACGTCCCTTGTCCTCGACCATCCGCGAGCCCGCGCGCTGTACGGCGCCCCGCTCGTGCTCGTGCGACCCGATCAACACGTGGCGTGGCGCGGATCAGAAGACATCGACTTCGCGTCCGTGCTGGAAGTCGCAACGGGACGCGTATCGACCGAGCACGCACTTGTGGCCGCAGCCTGAAGGCTGCCATGTGCTGCCTATGACGCAGCGGTTCACTTACCGCAGAGTACTCGGCAGCCAAAGCATCCGCGATATGGACCGTCCCTGGATGCTCTGCCGCCGTGGTGCGAGTTTGCGGTCACTGCCTCCTGCGTCAACGCGGAGGTCCGAACTTGTGTTCTCCGTCGTGCACCGACGCGCCTCATTGCTCCTACTTCACTCGGTGGAGAGGCTGACGACGGTCGCAGAGCATCACCGTTCGGGCTGGCAATGCTCAGCTGGGTGGGTGAGGCGCCCCATGGCGACGACTGTGGACGAACCAGACGCCGATGAACTCATCGTCTCCGATATTGCGCAACACATGGGGAATCGTGGAGTCGAAGCCCAAGGTGTCGCCTTCCTTCAGCACGAACACCTCGGCCCCGATAGTGACCTCGAGCATGCCTTTCAGCACGTACCCGTACTCATACCCTTCGTGACCCACCAGATCACCACCGGCCGTTGACGTGGCACCAGGAGCGTAGATTATCCGCAGGAATGCCATCCCTTGCTCCGGCGTCGCGGCCAGCCGCTCCCATCGCACACCGTCCGCCATCTCCAGATGTGCACGGTGCGCCGGATGAACGACGGAAACGCGACTGGAGAACTCGCTGGGAACCCACGCGTTGATCGGGTTATTTTCACCATCCGGCCCCCACCCATCTACCAGCGGAGCCTGCCCAGCACTGCGCTCGTCGAAGAGTTCGTCGACGGAGATGTCGAGGATGCGGGCAAACCCGTAGAGGGTCGCGACGGATGGCTGGGATTTGCCGTTCTCGATCTGGGACACGAAGGACGGCGAGACGTCGGCCTGGCGAGCCAGACCGCGCAAGGACAAACCGGCACGAATTCGGGCATCCTTTATTCGCTCACCCAAGTTGTTCATGTACTCCTCCAACCGGGACGAGGCCGAGACCAGCCGCTCGCGAACCACATTAGTGCGGCCCACCGCGTTGATTCCGGGTGGTCAGCCGGCCAACTCTCAGCCAACTACGCTCGTTCCCCGCCCAGCAACCGTGTTGAGATGCGACTGTGAGCTCCGCACAGTCGGCAGCTCCCCCCCGACCGAGTAGTAGCGCTTACCCGCAATCAGCAACTCCTCGGCGGGGAACTTCGTTACTACTTCGCAGCCGGTGGCGGTAACCAGCACTTCCTCTTCGATGCGCGCAGCCCCAACGCCATCAGCCGAGGGCCAGTATGTCTCGAGAGCGAAGAACATTCCTTCCTTCAGCTCCTCCGGGTGATCGAACGAGACCAGTCGCGAGAAGATTGGCTTCTCCCAGATCGAAAGACCGACCCCATGCCCGTACTGCAGAGCGAAGGCAGCTTCCTCGTCGGGGAACCCGAACTCCTGTGCGGCGGGCCACTCCCTTACGACGTCTGCGGTGGTAACCCCAGGTCGCACGAGCGCGATGGCCCGGTCCATGTATTCCCGCGCTCGCCTATATGCGTCGGCCTGCGCGCGGCTCGCCGACCCCACTGCGAACGTCCGGTAGTAACACGTCCGGTATCCGTTGAAGCTGTGCAGGACATCGAAGAACGCAGGGTCGCCGGGGCGGATGATGCGATCGGAGTAGACGTGCGGGTGCGGCGAGCAGCGCTCGCCAGAGATCGCGTTGACACCTTCGACATATTCAGAACCGAGGTCGTACAGCGTCTTCGCCACCAGGCCGACCGTCTCGTTCTCCCGAACCCCTGGGCGAAGGAACTCATAGAGCTTGTCGTAGGCAGCATCAACCATGGACGCCGCGCCGGTGAGCAGACTCACCTCGTCCTGGGTCTTGACCACACGTGCGGAGAGGAAGACCTGCTGCCCATCCACGACCTGGATGCCCTCATCCTGCAGGGCGAACAGGATCGGAGGCTCGACCACGTCGACGCCGAGCGGCTGATCCGCGACGCCGAACTCCTCGAGCTCGCGCTTAATCTTGCGCGCTACGTCGCGAGCGATGCCAGCATCCGGATGGAAGGCGCCGCGGAGAGTTGAGATACCCGCCCGCGCACCCGACTCGCGACGCGGACGCACCGCACCGTGATGCGGTGCGTGAGGGTCGGAGTCCAGCTCAGCGGTCGTCGTCGACAGCCACGGGTTGAATTGCTGGTGGTGTTTGGCGGCCGAACCGAAGTCCCAGACGATTGGATCAGTGTGGCGCGTCAGCAACGCGAACCGGATGAGCTTGTCAATCGCCCAAGTGCCGATGTGGGTGGCAGACATGTACCGGATGTTGGCGAAGTCGAACGCGAGAACCGCGCCGAGGTCTGAGCGGTCCAGCTCCCGCTTTAAGCGCTGAAGCCGCTGGGACCGGAGACGATCGAAGTCGACGCGCTGTTCCCAGTCGACTGCGTTCGTGCCCGTCGTTGCCGTGTTCATCTAGCGACTCCTTCATCTTGCCGTGTAACAAGCCTATTTAGAGACTGTAAACAGTGTCAAGTGTTACTTCACACGCCGTTCAGTATGTGTTATGTTCCTCGCGTGTCTAAGGCGAATGCAACGGTCAGCGACCGAATCTCCACCGTCCGGGCCCCTCGGAGGGACGGGATCAGTCGCCTGTCCAACGAGCTGCTCATTGCCGCAGGCATCATCGTTCTCGCGGGTGTCTTCGCGCTGACGCTGGGAGAGAAGTTCTTCAGCGTCGGCACGCTGAGTCTGCTGGGCCAGCAGCTCGGCATCCTGGTCATCGTCGCCGCAGCTCAGACCTTCCCGATCCTGGTCGGGGGCTTCGACCTGTCTGTCGCCGCCAACATGGGATTTGCGAGCACCATCGCCGCCCTCGCGATGGTGAACAACTACACCGTCGAGTCGAGCATCGCCTTCGCTCTGATGGCCGGGGCACTGGTTGGCGTCGTCAACGGCGTATGCATCGCTGTGCTGAAAATCAGTCCCTTCGTAGTGACCCTAGGAACCCTCACGTTCCTGGGCGGTTTCGGGAACACTCTCGCCGGAGGTTCGTCGATCGCGGGGCTCCCGGACCGGTTCACCGAGAACTGGGGCGGTGGGACCTGGATGCTCGGTATCCCCAGCGCTGCAGGCATCGGCGCGATCGTCATCGCACTCGTATGGTTGCTGCTGTCCTACACGCGCGTGGGGCTGCAGGTGTACGCGGTGGGCGGCAGTAGCGAGGCGAGCTCGCTGGCCGGCACGCGCGTGTGGGCAGTCCAGGTGTTCGCATACCTAATGAGCGGTCTGCTATCCGCACTGGGCGGCGTCGTGCTCGCCGCTCGCGTGGGCATCGGGCAGCCCAGCCTGGGCGGTCAGTACGACCTACTGTCGATTGCCGCGGTCGTAATCGGCGGCGTCGCGATCGGCGGCGGCGTGGGTCGCATCGGCGGCGTTGTGCTTGGTGCCCTGCTACTGACGCTCGTCACGATCGGACTCGACATCGGAGCTGTTTCCCAGTTCACCCAGCAAATGGTCACAGGCGTCGTGCTGATCGGTGCGGTTTGGCTGTCTCAACTGAAGGGCCAGCTTCGCTTCCGACGCTCCTGGGGCACGCTCCGGACCGCCCGGACAGAGACCTCCCCATCCTCCTGAATAAAGACAAACGCAAGGGAGTATCACAGCAATGAACATCACCCGCACTACCCGCACTGGCGGGGCACTCACGCTGGCGGTGATGACGGCTCTCGTCGTCGCCGGCTGCACGAACGCTCCCGGATCCGCAGAAGCCTCGGCCGCGGCCGACAACGGCGGCTACGCCGACAAGCTAGCCCCGATCCCCTGCGAAGCCTCGCCCACGACCGACGAACTCCTCAACGCCGAAGCCCCCCGGGCCGACGAACGGTACGAGATCACCGTCCTGCTGGCGAGCCTGTCCGGTTACTACTACCAGGCGATGGCGTACGGGGCGACCCAGGCTGCCGAGCAGTCGGGCGTGGAAGTCACGATCCAGGCCGGCAGCGGGTACACCACACCGGAGGCGCAGCTCACGCAAGCGCAGACGGCGATCCAGCAGGGCGCGGACGCGATCGTGATCCAGCCTGTCGACCCCCGCGGATCATTGCCGGTGCTCAAAGCAGCGCAGGAAGCTGACATCCCAGTGATTGTCACTAGCACCGAGCTTGCCTCCTCCGAGCAGGCGGGAACGGTCGTGCAAGACGACTACGCGATCGGCGTCGCGGGTGCGGACCAGCTTGCCAAGCTGCACCCCGACGGCGGCAAGGGTGTTCTCATCGCGGGTCCGGCGACAGCCACCTGGTCTGTCAAGCGGGCGGCCGGATTCACCGACCGCATCAAGGAGGAGTACCCCGATTTTGAGATCGTCGCGAGCCCCACTCAGCCGGTGGACCCTTCCGTGGGGCTCTCCGACTTCACCGCGGCGGCACAGGCTAACCCCGGTGTGGAGTGGGTGTACTCGGTGTTCTTCTACCAACTGCTCCCGGGCTCGCTGCCGGCCCAGTACGCCGGCATCCCATTCGTAACCACTGGTTATGAGCCGGCCGCGATCACCGCGCTGCAGGACGGGTCGCTGAAAGAAACCATGCAGCTCGACAACGTGTGGATGGGCTCGGAGCCGGTTTACCAGGCCATCAGCGTTCTGAACGGCGACAGCATCCCGAGGATCACGTGCATGCCTCAGGACGTCTACAGCGTCGCGGACATCGGATCCCCCAGTGCCGACGGAGAGCTCTATCCAGAAGAATTCGTCGCCAAATAGGCGGTCGCGCTTCCGGGCCGGAGGCCTCCGGCCCGGTCGTTCTCAACGAATACGAAGGAACTACGATGATCGACCCACGCGCAGTAGCCCTGGATCTCCAGAACGTGTGCAAGAGCTTCGGCCCGGTGACCGTCCTTCGAGACGTGTCACTCACGTTCCGGCGTGGCGAGACCCACGCGGTCCTTGGTGAGAACGGCGCCGGCAAGTCGACGCTGATCAAGATCATGACGGGCATCTACCAGCCCACCTCCGGCGAGGTGGTCATCGACGGCTACCCGTCGGTGCTGCGGACTCCCCGCAGTGCCCAGCAGCGAGGCATCCACCTCATCCCACAGGATGTCGTTGCCGTCCCCGAGCTATCGGTCGGGCGCAACATTCTCCTCGGCGACGAGGGAATAGGCGTCGCCCGCAACCGACTGAGCCGCGCGGAGCGGACCCGCGTCGATGACGCGCTGTTCCGCGTCGGGGCCGGATTCGACGCGGAAACGCTCGCCTCGAGCCTGAGCGTTCCTGAGATCCGGCTCATGCAGATTGCTCGCGCCCTCGCACGCCCGGGTTCCGTTCTGGTGCTGGACGAGCCCACCGCGGCCCTGTCGGCCTCGGACTCCGAAGCACTCCTCGATCGAATCCAAGCTCTCCGATCCGAAGGCGTCGCGATCGTGTACGTGACGCACCGCCTGTCTGAGGTCGAGCGCCTGGCGGACCGCGTCTCCGTCCTGCGGGACGGACGGTTGGTGTCGTCCGTCGAACGCGGCGCCTTTACGATCGATCAGATCGTCGCGGACATGAGCCGGATCACCACCGAGTCCGCGCGCGAGTCGCTGCACGAGCTCGAGGCGAAGACTCACAAAGCGAAGCGATCAACAGGTGAGGGGCTGAGAATCCAAGGGCTCACCGCCGCCGGCGGATTCTCCGACGTCACGTTTGATGCGCCTGCCGGCCAGATCATCGGAATCGCGGGTGTACAGGGGTCCGGTCAGAGTCAGCTGCTCGCCGCAATCGCCGGCCGTAGCCAATCAGACGAGGGAACTGTGCGCCTCGGCGGCAAGTCGTTATCGCCGAAGGCTCGTCGCCGCTATCGGGCCGGGATCGTCCTCGTTCCCGCCGACCGGCGCGTCGGCGGAGTGATCACAAAGGCCACGCTTGTGGATAACCTCGCACAGCCCACGGCAGGAACCGGTCCGCTACACCGATTCGGCCTGCGCAGGCGCCGCAAGGAGACACGGCAGGCGGCAACGCTCTTGGGCAGTCTGAGCACACGATACGGCTCACTGCAACAACCCGCTGGCACCCTCTCCGGAGGAAACCAGCAGAAAGTCGCCCTGGCTCGCGCAGTCATCAGTTCACCGAAGGTCATCCTGGTCGACGAACCCACCCAGGGCATCGACGTCAACGCGAAGGCCGAGGTCCGCGCCCTGCTCAGCCGACTCGCTACCGAGGACGGCTGCAGCGTCGTGATCGCAACATCGGAATTCGAGGATCTTGTGGATCTGGCCGACGTCATCCATGTGCTGACACGCGGAGAACTGGTTGCGACCCTCGACAGTTCAACGTCCTACCAGGAAATCCTCCGCCACGCGCTCGGCTAGGTATTGCCGTCGCCTATCGCCCCACCGAAGATGTGAACACACCACCGAAGGAAGACCATGCCATCTCACGACCTCCTCTCACGGCGTAGCCGGCGCGCGGGAGACCTCGTCTACGTAGGCGCGACCGACGCGACCGACGAGGACGGCACCATTCAGTACCCCGGCGACGTGCTTGGTCAGGCGCGAGTCGTATGGCAGAAAGTTGCTCTCGAACTGCAGGATCACGGCGCCAGCCTCGACGACATCGTTGACGTCGTCGTCTTCGTGAAGGAGCCGCGAGAGATCGATTCTGTGTGGCGGCAGGGCTTCAACGCAAGCAACCGCGAGGGAGCTGCCTGGACACTCGCGGCAGTCAGCGGCACGCGCCACCCCGCAGCGCTTGTGGCCGCCCGCGTCATCGCGCACACCGGAGATCTGCCCCGATTCACAGCCACCCCTGCCGCTCAATCGTGGCGCAAGAGATTCCCGGGCGCGGCGGTTGTGCGCAAGGGAGACTACCTCTTCGTCTCGGGCCAGTCAGGACTAGAGCCCGACGGAAGCGCCCCCATCCCGCAGTTGCACATCCCACAGGCGCGGAAGGCCTACGAACTCCTCCTCGAAGCGGTCGCAGAGGTAGGCAGCAGCCTGGACGACCTGCTTGACTTCACCTCGTTCCATGAGGACATCCGTGGCGCAGAGCCCACCCTGGCCACCGTCTACATCCCCGAACTCTTGCGGGGCGTTGACCCCGACAATGCGCCGACGACCAGCCACCTGGGCGCCCTGGGCCTCGCGTCGCCGGGAACTTTGAGTACGTTCCGAAGCATAGGAGACATGTCGCCCGGTCGACGCGTGGCGGCCACGCCGGACTCCATCTGGTGGAAGGGCTTCTACCCGATCGCCGGGGCGGCCAAGAAGGCGGGTGGGCGCCTGATCACTATCGCCGGCCAGGTGGCATGCAATCCGGATCAGTCCGTGCATGCCCCCGGCGACCCTCGCGCCCAGGCCGAGTACATCTGGCACTCTATGGCCGAGTCGCTCGCAATCTTCGGCGCCACCATGGCCGACGTCATCGAAGTGACCTCGTTCCACAAGGATCTGCGGAACCTTCCCGTCGTGCTGGACGAGGCAGCCGCGCACTTCGAAGAGGCTGGGCCCGCCTGGTCGGCCGTTCAGGTGCCCGGGCTTTGGATGGAAGGGTACCTTCACGAGATCTCCGCCACCGCGTGGCTGCCGGAAGGGAACGGAGCATGACGACCAAGCGCTTTGAAGGCATTACCGCCCTGGTCACCGGCGCCGGCACCGGCGTCGGCCAGGACGCCGCGATCGCATACGCCCGCGAAGGTGCCGCGGTGGCGTTGCTCGGGCGGTCACAGGACACACTTGACGCTACCGCTGCGCACATCCGTGATAAGGGCGGCGAGGCACTCGTCGTACCGACCGATGTCACCTACGAGTCCGACGTTGAGTCGGCGATCGACGCGATCCTGGCGTGGCGGGGTCGCCTGGATATCGCCTTCAACTGTGCGGGCACATTCATGCTGGCGCCGATCGAGGATTTTGAGCTCACCGACTGGGACGCGGTCATGTCACTCAACGTGACCGGAGTATTCCTCGGCATGAAGCACCAGATCCGCGCCATGAAGCGTAGCGGTGGCGGCGTAATCGTGAACATGTCGTCCAACCTGGGCGCACACATGGTGGCCCCAGGGATGGTCGCTTACATCGCGAGTAAGGCCGCGGTGAGCGCGCTGACGCGCGCGGCCGCACGAGAGGTCATAGGGTCGGGAATCCGGGTGAATTGCATCAGCGCGGGCCCGATCGACAACGTGATGTCGACGCGCCCGGGCGAAACTGCCGAGGAGAAGGCGTCACGAATGCAGGACATCATCCCGCTCGGCCGCGCCGGCTATCAGCACGAGATCGTGGCCGCAGCCTTGTGGCTGTCGTCACCGGAGTCCGGGTACACCGTCGGACACGACCTCGTCCTCGACGGCGGTGAGTCGCTCTAGGGACGCTGAACCTCGTCGCACGTCGCAACGGATCCTTCGCTGTTACGACATGCGACGAAGATGGCGCGGAGAAGGCCCGAGGATTCTTCCTGCCGTGCTGGCCCGCTGGAATTGCCCGGCCGCACCCGCGATCTCTTGAGACGTTGCATCAGCGCGCAGTGCAGGCGCCGCACCACAGCGACCGGGGTGAGCGAGGCAGTGCTAGGGCCCACCCCGGTCGCGCGAGTTCCCTCCACCACCCCCGGGCACTCAAGGTCACCCGGCATGAAGGATCCAGAACGTAAGCGCCTCTTCCGAAGAGCGCTGACGATCAGCTGAGTCCCGCTGCCTGGCCGCCACAGGCCGCACTGACTATGTCTCCGCAGCGAGCACGAGGACTCAGTGGTGCCGGACTCCCCCTCACGTCAGCAGGAAGCCTGCAGCGACGCGACCCCGGCCGCCGCCCGGCCGACGGAGTCTGTGCTGTCGTGCTCCGAACCGCCGGAACGCTGCAATTGAGTGAGGGCATGGGTAACGTGACCCTTTGAGCCGCATCGCCCGCGAGTCGGGCGTGAGCGAAGCCTCGCTGTACAAGTGGTGGCTCTGTCGATGTTCTTACGCTCGGCGGGTACTTGCACGCGATCGAAGACACCCTGGCATCAAATGAGGATGGTGAAGGGGTTCTCGATGCGCCGCTGGAATGCAGCCAGCCATTCCGCCGCGACCGCGCCGTCGAGCACGCGATGGTCGGCAGATAGGGTGACCGTCATCACCTGACCCACCGTCAGCTCGCCGCCCGTGCCGACCAAGGGCATCGCTCGGGCAGCTCCCACCGCGAGGATGCCCGACTGGGGCGGGTTGAGAATCGCGGAGAACTGGCTGGTGCCGTACATCCCGAGGTTCGAGACAGAGAAGCTGCCGCCCTCCAGTTCGTTCTGCTTGAGCCGGCCTTCGCGCGCCCGGCCGGCCATCTCAGCGACGGTAGCGCTGACCTCGCTGAGCGACAATCGCTCGACACCGCGGACCACCGGGGTCTTCAGCCCGCCCTCGGTGGCGACGGCGACCGAGATGTCCACCGTGCTGTAGCGCCGGATGCTGTCGCCGTACCAGATCGCGTTCGCCACCGGGACGTCGACCAGGGCCCCGGCGACCGCCTTGAGGACGAAGTCGTTCACCGAGATCTTGCGGGTCGCGTTCTCGTTGACCGTGCGCCGCAGCTCGAGGAGTGCGTCGACTCGGCAGTCCGCCACGAGATAGAAGTGCGGGACGGTCGACTTGCTCTCAGTGAGCCGGCGAGCAATCGCCATCCGCATTCGGTCGAGGGGCACATCCTCGAAGTTGTCGGCCCTGGTCGCCTCTGCCGCGGGTGCGCTTGCGGGCGCGGCGGCGACCCGAGCGGCCCCCGCCGGAGCAGCCTGCGCCATCGGGAGAGAAGACCCGCGATCCTCCAGATGACGCTCGAGATCGCGACGCACGATGCGGCCTTGCGGCCCGGTACCGCGGATGTGGTTCAACGCGACTCCCGCGTCGCCGGCAAGCCTGCGCACCAGCGGGCTCGCGAATAGACGACGGGTGCTGTCCGCGGGCGTCTGGACCTCGATAGTGACGGGCGCCGGGGCCGCAGCCGGAGCGGCGGCAGGAGCAGCAGGCGTCGTCGGCTGCGCTGCGGCCGGCTCGGGAGTCGATGGCGGTCCCGGGGTCGCGGCCGGGGCGGAAGGGGAGCCCGCCGAGGCGTTGCCACCCGTTTGCACCCCGGCGGCGGCGAGCGCCGGTCCGATGGCATCCTGGCCCTCGCCGTCGGCGAGGAGCACCATAATCGGTACACCGACTCGGACGTTGTCGCCCTCAGCCACCAGTAGCCGGCCGATTGTTCCGGCTGCTTCGGCCGTCAGTTCGACGATCGCTTTGTCCGTTTCGATCTCAGCCAACCCTTGGTTGACTGCCACCGCAGCGCCCTCAGCGATGAGCCAGGTCTGGATGGCAGCCTCGGTCGCGCCGGCGAGCACTTCGGGCATGCGAATTACTTCGGCCATGATCAGGCTCCGAATCCGGCACGCACGGCTTCCAGGCCGGCGACCACTTCTTCCGTGCGGGCGATCGCCGCGCGCTCGAGCACACGCGAGATGCTCGGCGACGCCTCCTGGCCTGTGACGCGAGCGACCGGCTGGTCGAGCCAGTCGAAGTAGCGACGCTGAATCTCGTCAGCGAGCCACGCACCATACGACGTGCCTTGGGCGCCCTGTTCGACGATGAGGACCGTGTTGGTCTTCTTGATGCTCTCGCCGATGGTGTCCCAGTCGATGGACGCACGATCGAGCCAGCGCAGATCAATCAGATCGGCATCGACACCGGTCTGCTCGAGCGCGTCCTTCGTGTGCCCGACCATCGACAGGTAGCTGAGGACGGTGAGGTCCGACCCGGTCTTGACCAGTGCGGCCCGGCCCGGGGGGATGACGTAGTCGAGGTCACCGACCGGCACCTGGTCGGCCTGACCGTACAGCTCCACGTGTTCGATGACGAGCACCGGGTCCTGGAGTGTTAGTGCTGCGTTCATCAGGCCGACATAGTCGGTGGCGTTGGATGCCGCCACGATCCGCCAGCCGGGGTTTGTCGCGAAGATGCCCGCCGGGTCCATCAGGTGCTGGGAGCCGTACCCCGAACCCATCGCGACCTTCGTGCGGAGCACGAGCGGAACGGCGTTGTCGCCGCCGAACATGTGCCGCGCCTTACCGATCTGGTTGAAGACCTGGTCGGCGGCGACCCACATGAAGTCGGGGTACATGAACTCCACGACGGGCCGGAACCGTCCGTCGAGGGCGAGTCCGCCGGCCAGACCGGTGAACGCGTTCTCACTGATCGGCGTGCCGAGGATCCGGTCGCCGCCGTGCTTCTTTACCAGGCCCTTGGTGGCGCCGTTGGTGCCGCCATTGAGGCGGTGCACGTCCTCTCCCATTACGACGATCCGCTCGTCGAGCTCCATGCGGCGGTCCATCACCTGTGCGACAGCGTCGATGAATTTGAGCGCGCGGGTCTCCCGTACCTCACCGAGGACTGGAAGTCCGTTCAGTTCGCTGCCGTCGCCGCGGACACCGACGTTCACGAAGCTGGTCTCTGGCCACAGCGACGGCTTGATGCGCCGATTGCCGGGGTTGTCGGGGTCCGGTTCCAGCAGCTCGGCAACGGCGTCCGTCATCGCTCGCTGCACACGGCCACGTAGCTCGGTGACATGCGACTCCTCGATCAGGCCGCGCTCCTGCATGCGCGTAGCAACCAGGTCGAGCGGGTCACGGGCACGCCACGACGCTTCCTCGTCCTTGCTGCGGTACCCGAAGGCGCTGCCCGGGTACGGCCCGTTCTGATGGAAGAACCGGTACACCTCTGCCTCGATGACGGTGGGGCCCTCACCGGACCGCATCCGGTCCGCGGCCTCCTGCATCGCGAGATACACAGCGAGCGGGTCCATGCCGTCGACGCGCCAGGACGGGATCCCGAAGCCCTGTCCCCGCACCGAGAACCGCGGATCCGCGGTGATCTCGTCAGCGCGGGTGGAAACGGCGTACAGGTTATTCTCGATGAAGTAGGAGACCGGCAGCTTCCACGCGGCGGCGAGGTTCATCGACTCCAGGACGGAGCCGATCTGCGCGGCACCGTCGCCGAGGTAGTTGATGGTCAGGTCGGTGGTGCCGCTGTGCTTCTGTGCCCACGCGTTTCCTGCCGCCATCGGGGCGCCACCGCCGACGATGGCGTTGGTACCAAGGGCGCCGGCTTCAAACCATTGAAGGTGCATCGAGCCACCGCGGCCGCGGCAGTATCCCTGCGCGAGACCCAAAATCTCGGCGAGCGTCCGCTGCAGGACTGTCTGGATCTGCGAGTCCACCGGGTCGTTCGGGTCGATCACGCCGGCGGAGACGTGAGTCACGGCCTTGGCCAGGAACTGGTGGTGCCCGCGGTGGGATCCGTTCACGCCGTCACTGGATCGAAGTCCGACGATCGAGCCGACCGCGCCACCCTCCTGGCCGATGCTGGAATGCGCCGGTCCGTGCACCAATCCCTCGCCGGCAAGTTCCAGCACCGTTTCCTCGAACGCTCGGATGAGATGCATCTGCGCGAGCATCGTCCCCAACAACGCAGGGTCGGCGGCGTCCCAGTCCGCCTTGGTGGTGGATAGTTCAAACCAGTCCACTCCGGTCTGCAGGCGCTTCTTCTTCGGCATCCTCGCCTCACTCCTTCGAACGGCCGGGGTTCACCGGTCGATCAGCATGGTAGGGCACGATTTTATCCAATACAAGCGCGTTCCACCCGAGGACCTCGGATTATCCTCCAGCCATGATGACTATCGGATACAATCGATGTTGCAGTGACGACGACATGGAGGTCGAATGAGCACTCTGAGGGGAGTCCCTGGCATCCGAGGCACCGATCACATCGGGTTCACGGTTCCCGATCTGGAGGAAGCGCACGCGTTCCTGATCGACATCCTGGGCTGCGATGAGGTGTACCGGCTTGGCGCCAAACGTTCAGACGGCGATTGGATGCATTCGCGTCTGGGTGTGCATCCCCGCACCATCATCAGCGAGATCCGCTTCTACCGTCTCGGTCAGGGTGCGAACTTCGAGGTGTTCCTTTACGAGTCGGCGGACGGCCAGAACCCGCAGCCCCGCAACAGCGACATCGGCGGCTACCACATCGCTTTCTACGTTGATGACCTGGATGCGGCCGTGCAGTATCTGCACGATAACAATGTCGAGGTGATGGGTACGCCGACGGCGAGCATGCAGTCCGCGGAAGGGCAGCGCTGGGTCTACTTCCGTAGCCCGTGGGGACTGCAGTTCGAGCTCGTAAGCTTCCCAGAGGGGAAAGCGTACGAAGAGCAGGCCGCGCGCCTTCTCTGGCACCCCGCCCACCCGGAGCGATGAGGCGATCACCAGTGACCAGCAGGGCATCCCACGGCGCGACCGGCGCAGCGATCGCGGCAAGTCTCCGTAATGCGATTCTCGCGGGGACCTACGCGCCTGGGGAACGCATCAGGCAGGACGAACTGGCCGACCTGCACGGCGCCAGCCGCCTGCCCGTACGCGACGCGCTCCGCATGCTCGAGTCCGAAGGCCTCGTGAACCTCGTGGCGAACACGGGCGCTTGGGTGGCACGAATCAGCATGGACGAGTGCGAGGAGATGTACCGCATGCGTGAGCGGCTGGAGCCGCTCCTTTTGAGCATGAACGTCCCGCGGCTCTCCGCGGATGACGCCGACGGTCTGGAGCGTCTGGCGGAAGCGATGGAGAACTCCACCGACGTAGAGCGGTTCCTTCGCCTCGATCGCGAGTTCCACCTATCTTGCCTTCAGGCGATAGAGACGAGCGTGCTCGGCTCTACCGTTCTGAACCTCTGGAATCGCACGCAGCAGTACCGCCGAGCGGCGACGCGCCTGTTCTACCTAGAGGACGACCGAAGCGTTCATTACGACCATCACCTCATCGTCAACGCAATCAGACTGAGCGATGCCGACGAGGCCGAGCAGGTGCTGGCACGACATATTCGACGAAGCCGGCTCGAACTCGCTCGTCACCCGGAGGTGTTCAAATGATCCCCGTACCGAACGCACCCCGGCATCGCGACCGAGCGATCGGCGGACCCACTCACCGCATCGATGTTCGCGCGGCGACTGAACTAGGACCGGAACACACCTACACGTCCAGCAAGAAGCGAGCTCTCTGCGCAGCCTGTCAGACGTACCCGCGCGACCATTGCGTCTGGTGCTTGGCGTGCCCGACCACCCATCTGCGTAGCTGTCTCGTGAACTACGCCTGGAGCCTGGCCATCTGACACCGACGCGTTGCAAGTTCGGGGCAAACAGACCAGTGGTCAGCGGCACCGTGCCCGACAACTTCCAGCGAACTGGGGCCGCGTGGGCGACGATTTCCACGCGGACGCGGAGCTTGACCAAGCCGTCATCCGCCGTCGATCGGTGGCCGCCATCTGCCTGGTGGTCAGGTGCATTCGTTGGATAGCACAGTCCCACCGGCAGCGAGTGGCCCCGGATGAATCGGGTTGACCTTCGTTCTGTTCTTCAATCGGAGATCACCCCGCTGATGGGGCATCGTACGGATCAACTTCCGCGGATTTCCGGCCTTCTCGCGACACACCTCGCCACAGCACGCCATGGCTATGTGTACACCTATGTGTATACCTTGTTGCTACGATGCGGGCATGCCGAAGTCGCGTGAGCACGGCCAGGGAGCCCTGTACTGGGTGGAGAGCCGGAAGATGTGGCGCGCGGTCGTCGACGTCGGTTTTGACCCTGAAACCGGCACGCGCCTACAGAAGGCGCGGATGTCCAAGACCAAGGACGGGGCCGTCAAGAAGCTGAACCTAATGCTCCGGGAGCGCGACTCGATGGGCATGGTTCTTGATCGCTCCACGCGCGTCAGCGACCTGGCTCAGGCCTGGCTCGATGACGTCGCCGGCCGCACGAAGCCGAAGACGCTGACCGGATATCGATCCAACCTCAAGGCAAGCATCCTCCCGGTCCTCGGTCATCGCATCGCCGCCGACCTCACCCCGTCGACGTGCGACGCATGCACGCCACCGTCCGAAAACGCGGCGCCGGAGACGCCACCGTCGCGAGCGCGCATCGCACACTGGTGAGCCTGCTCGAGCATGCGAGGGCGGAACGCATCATTGCCGAGAATGTCGCCGCACTCACCCCTCCCCGACGTACTCGCCCAGGGAAGGCCCGATCCTCGCTCACACGCGAGGAGGCTCGCAGGCTGCTCGGAGCGGGCGATCCGCGTTGGACGCTCGCGCTACTCACCGGACTGCGCAGCGGCGAGGCACGTGCACTCCGCTGGGAGGACATCGAGCTTGATCGGGGCATAGCGAGCTTGTCATGGTCACTCACTGACGCAACATTCGCCCACGGCTGTGATGGCAACTGCGGTAGGAAGCGTGCAGGCAACTGCCCGCAACGCCACATCGAGCTCGCGGCAGACCTCGAGTGGGTAGCACTCGAGGATCGGCACGTGCTGGTGCGCCCGAAGAACATGCAGCCCCGCGAGATTCCCCTCACCGGCTCGGCGATCAAGCAGCTGCGCGCTCATCGCGACGCGGATCTCGGTCCGAACTCGCATGGGCTGATCTGGCATCGTGCGAACGGCTCGCCGAAGACCAACACCGACGACAACACCGACCTGCGAACGGCGCTGGCTCGCGCAGGCATCGACCGACCAGACGCGACCACGCACTGGTTCCGTCATTCGTACGTCACCCTTTCCGAGCACGCTGGAATCCCGTGGGCAGCGTCCGCGGGTGTCAGCGGTCACGGCAGCCCGGAGGCATCAGACCCCTACCGTCACGTGCTCACCGCCGAGGGGAGGAGGGCTGTCGAGACCCTCGCAGCGTGGGTCGACTCGCACGACGGCGAGCCCGCGGCGATTGTGGCTGACCGTGGGATTTGAACCCTTATGGGATCACATTTCCACCGTGCGCCAACGTTGACTTTCTGCGTCATCCCGCGGATCCCGACCTTTCGAGGCTGCACAGCGATGCACTGCTTCTTTCGTCGGTTTTTCCCACGAACTCCCGGCCCTCACCCGCAGCGTCTCAATGCGGTGCGTGGTACTCGGTCTCGCCGCCCTTCCAGTAACCCTTCACGATGATCTGATCGGCGCCCAGGCCCCAGCGTTCGAGCAGGAGAGAACGGCCGGGCTTGACGATGGACTGCTCTGCGGCAATGAAGCCGAACACCGAACCCTCGGGGCGGTCCGCCGCCGTCAGGGCATCCAGCCGCCCGGCCAAGGCGGTACCGCCAGCTGCGTAGCCGCGATGCACGTACTCGACCACGACTCCGCCGGGTGCCTCGATCGCGAGCTCGTGCGAGGCGTTCGTCACCTCCACAACGATCCGGCCCACTGCGGCAGCATCCATCGCCTGGGCGAACCGGCGGATGGCCGGCACGGCGGTCTCATCGCCTGCGAGGACCCACGCGTCGGGCCTTCCGGTGAGCACCCTCGACCCGCGCGGACCGCCTATCCCGGCGATCACGCCGAGCGGAGCGGTGGCGGCCCAGGCCGCGGCGACACCGGCCGTTCCCGCGGCGGGGTCGCCGTGGATCGCGAACTCGAGCTCGAGCCAGTCGTCGCCCCACGAGAGCGGCGTGTACTCGCGGCTGGGCGCAGCGCGCAGCTCCTGGATGGAGTCGGGGTTCCCGTCGGGAAAGAAAACGCGGATGTGATCGTCCGCGCCGAGCGACGCGAAGCCCTGGAGGTCCCCACCCTGGAGGCGCACTCGCACGTATGAGGGCGTCAGCCACTCGCGTGCGACGAGAGCGGTCTTGCGGAAGCGCAGCTCGAGGCCGGTCGGCTCGAGCGAGAATGCGTTGATGGTCATGGAATCTCCTTGTTCGGTCATTCCCACAGCACGATCGGGCGGCCGGCGATCGCGGCCACGCGTGCGGGAGTGTCGTAGAGGTCGGTGAGACGGTCCTCGGTGATGACATCGGCGACCGTTCCGTGGTGCACCACGCGCCCGTCCCGCATCGCGACGATGTCGTCCGCGTACTGAGCGGCGACGTTGATGTCATGCAGCACCACGACCACCGTCATCCGCTGTTCATCGGCGAGGCGGCGCACGAGCTTCATCAGGGCGACGCCGTGCCGCGGGTCCAGGTTGTTGAGGGGCTCGTCGAGGAGCAGATGGTCGGTGTCCTGGGCGAGAGTCATCGCGACGAACGCGCGCTGGCGCTGACCACCCGAGAGCTCGTCGAGGAAGCGGCTCCGCACCGCGTCGAGGTCCAGCAGCTCGATCGCTCGGTCGACGTGCGCGCGATCATCGGGAGTGCGACCCGAGCCGCCGTGCGGGAATCGCCCGTAGGCGACGAGATCGTCGACGCTGAGTCGGATCGCGAGGTGGTTGTCCTGACGAAGGACCGCCAGGCGACGGGCGAGCTCTCTGGATTTCGTCGTCGTCACGTCGAGACCGTCGACCGTGATCACGCCCGACTCCGTGCCGATGAGTCGTCCGATCGCGGCGAGCAGTGTCGACTTGCCGGCGCCGTTCGGACCGATGATGGCGGTGACGCCGGGGCGGATCTCGAGCGTGACGTCGTCGACGGCCACGAGGGATCCGTGGCGTTTGATCACCGACTCGGTGCGGATCATCAGCGGGCCTTTCCGGTCAGAACAAGAACGATGAAGAAGATGCCACCGACGAACTCGATCACGATGGGCAACTCGGTGCCGAACCCCAGGGCGCGTGCGAGCAGAAGCTGCCCGCCGACGAGCGCGATGATCCCGATCGCGATCGAAGCGGGGACGCTGCGGAGATGCCGGTGACCCACGGCTCCGTAGGCGAGGTTCGCGACGATCAGCCCGAAGAACGTGACCGGGCCGACGAGCGCGGTTGATGCCGCGACCATCGCGCCGATCGCGACGACGACGTGCATCACCACGCGGCGGTGATCGACGCCCAGCGAGATGGCGGTGCGCTCGCCGAGCGAGAGGACATCGAGTTCGTGACGGATGGGCCAGAGCGAGACGAGGGCGACAGCGACCAGCAGTCCGGTCGGCAGCAGCAGCTCGCGGTCGACGGAGGTGAAGCTCGCGAACGTCAGATCCTGCAAGATGGCGAACGTATCGGGGTCCAGCAGACGCTGCAGGAAGGCAGTGAGCGAGCGGCACATCACTCCGAGCACAAGTCCTGCCAGCACGATGACGTGCAGATCGAGCCGGCGTTTCTGGAACAGCCACCAGTACAGCAGCACGATCGTGCCGGCCATCAGCGTCAGCTCGACCGCCCACGAGGCGAGCGGTGGTGCTGAGACGAGCATCACCGGGCCGATCGCGAACGCGACGAGCGTCTGGATGACGAGGAAGATGGCGTCGAACCCCATGATGCCCGGGGTGAGGATCCGGTTCGCGGTGATCGTCTGGAAGAGGACCGTCGCGGTGCCGACGGCGGCCGCGGCGATCATCATGCCGGCGATCGTGCGGGTGCGAAGGCCCAGCGCGTACTCCCACTTACCCGGCAAGTCGGTGAAGACGAACACGAGGATGATCGCGACCGCGATAGCGGCGAGCGTGATCAGCGCGCCCGTCGGGTGCCGCAGCTGACCGGCCGCGCGTCTGGCGCCGTCGATGAAGGCCGTGGTCATCGGGTCTCGCCGATCACCGCGGTGGGACGGCGGCGGCGGCCAGAGGGCGGTGCGTCCACCGCGGTCGCTGTGCCGAGAAGCAGCCACAGGAACACGGCCCCGCCGAGCACGCCCATCACGAGCGAGATCGGCAGCTCGAACGGGAAGCGCACGAGCCGTCCGATGATGTCGCACAGAAGCACGATCGAGGCGCCGAGGAGCGCGACCAACGGCACGGCGCGACGCATGTTGTCGCCGATGAGACGGCTGACGATGTTCGGCGCGATCAGGCCCAGGAACGGCAGCGCGCCGGTGACGACCATCAGAATGCCGGTGACCACGGCGATGATCGTGACGCCGAGACCCATCACTGCACGCGTGTCGAGTCCCAGCCCTCGGGCTGTGTCGTCGCCGAGTCCGGCCAGGGTGAAGCGGTCGGCGGCGATCCAGGCGATCAGCGCCGCGACGGCGGCGAAGTAGAGGATCTCGTAGCGCCCGCGCAAGATGCCGGAGAAGTCGCCGACGCCCCAGCTCAGCAGCTCCTGCAGCATCTCCCCGCGGTAGGCGATGAACATGGTGACCGCACCGATGACGCCTGCGTAGAGGATGCCGACGATAGGTACGAGCACGCTCGAACGGGCGGGGATCCGACGGGCCAGCAGAAGGAATCCGCACACGCCGACCAGCGCGCCGATCGCGGCGAAGATCGCTTTCGCCCACAGCTCCAGACCGGGCGTGAGCAGGAGCACCGCGAGCAGCGCCAGGCTCGCGGCATCCGTCGCCCCAGTCGTGCCGGGCTCCACGAAGCGATTGCGCACCAGCAGTTGCATGATGAGCCCCGTGATCGCGAAGGCAGCCCCTGCGAGGACGAGTGCCACCGTGCGGGGAATACGGCTGGCGAACAGGATGAAACTGTCGAGCTCGGCCACGCCGATGAACAGCGAGATCGTCGCAAGGGCGGCCACGAGGGCCGCGCCTGCGACGATCCACAGAGAGGGGGACAGGCGATTCAGTGCTCTGCGCTCCCGGCCTCCCGGTGATGCGGCATCCGCATCAGCCCGCGACGGCCGCGTGCACCGAGTCCAGGACGTTCTCGATGGCGGTGAGGCCGTTGATGACGATGTACAGCTCGCTCGCCGGGAGGTACACGATGTTGCCCTCCTGCGCCGCGGTGGTCTGCGCGACCAGTTCGTTGTCGAGAGTCTCCTCGGCGCTGGAGCCTTCGCCGGTGGCCGCACCCCGGTCGAACGCGAAGATCCAGTCGGGGTTCGCGGTGAGGATGAACTCGTTGGTGACGGTGTCGCCGTGCGGCGAGCCTTCAGCGCCGGGGAGCGCGGCGGCGACGACGGCCGGGGACCAGCCGAGCTCATCGAAGAAGTAGCCGAACCGGGACCCTTCGCCGAACGCGCCGAACTCGCCGCCCGAGACCGACAGCACCAGCGCGTTCCCCTCGGCTTCGCCCTGGATCGTCGAGATCTGCTCCTCGATGCCGGCGGTGAGCTCGGCGACCTCGTCCTCCTTGCCGAAGATCTCGCCGAGCTGCGCGGCGCGGTCAAGCCCTGCGGCCGGGTCGAAGGTACCGGCGTATGCGCCCGTGAGGTCGATGGTCGTAGAGATCTCCGAGAGCTCGTCGTACTGACCCGTGCTGCGCGCAGCCGTCACGATGAGCTCCGGCTCCAGCTCTGCCACGGCCTCGAAGTCGGGCTCGAAGAGCGTGCCGACCTTCGGCAGATCTGCGTACGCGGAGAGGTACTCAGGCAGCACGACGTCAGGGATACCCACCACGGCCTCACCTGCGCCGATGGCGTCCAGTGTGTCGAGGGTCGCGATATCGAACGTCACGACTGAGGCCGGGTTGGCCGTAACCACCACGTCCTCGCGTGCGACCTCGGTGTCCTCCTGGTACGACGACTCCCCGTCCTCCTCGACCAGCACGAGGGTGGGCTTGGCGTTCTCGACGACGACTGTGGTGGAGTCAGCCGTTTCGGCGGTTTCTCCAGAGGCAGCGGGTGTCGCACAGGCGGTCAGGGCGAGAGCCGTGACGCTCAGAGCGGTGGCGGGCAGAAGCAGGCGGAATCTCTTTGGCATGTAGGTAAGGCTACCCTAACCATTTCGTCGGTTACGTTCGATGTAGCAGCGGGCTCCTCCGGCGACCGAGTGGGATGAGTGTGAACGCTAGGCAGACAAGGGTTGCGAGGTCCGTGCACTTCGCGCGTTGCCCGGTCGCCTCCGGCGCCCACGAACGCCCGAGTGTTTCGGGACCGGTTCTCCACTTGTACGCAACCGCCGCTCCGCACCAGGATGGTCGACGCAGGAGGGGTGCGACTCCTGGGGTCTCTCTGATGCGAGGCACTGGCCCTCCTGAGCGTTCAAACGCGGCTTCCAATCCGATGAGAGCGCTGCCATCAACGAGGATCCGGTGAAGAGACGTGACGTCACGGCGGTGCTGCGCCAAAGTCGCAAGTTCGCTGACTCCATACACCGCACCCCGCCGCCGTTGACCGGAAGGTCCGCAGCTTGCCTGTGCGCGGCACTCAGACCGCTGAGCCGTCACCGGGCTCACCTATGAGGAAGGCGAGGAGTTCGGCGAGGTGCGACGACACGCGGGTCGAATCCAGCTGCGTGACCTGCATGTGACAGCTGATTCCGTCGGTGAGCACGATCTCATCAGGATGGGCCGCCCTAAGCGCCGGTGCGAGGCGCCGACCTCTCGCTCGTGGATGCGTGGCGAGAGGACTCCACCAGCGGCCACAGGGGCCAACGCTTCGGGCCTGACTGAAAGCCGAATCATAAAACGGACCCGTCCGCTCGACTCCACCCGTGCCGACCGCGGCCTCGGCACGGGACTGAACTGGAGGCGCGGCGCGGGTAGCGGTTGGTCGATGCCGTCTTTGTGGAAGCGTGCCCGTCGACTCGGGTCTGCTACATGGGCCTCGCGACTGTTGAACGCACACGGCCTGACGAGATCGTGTGGCCGACACGGGTCGTGCCGGCCACACCGCTCTCACTTCTGGCGCAGCGGTGCCAACGCGTCGGCCCAGGCGATGACCTGGTCGAACAGTGCGGTCACACCGGGAAGCTGATACTCGCCCGGCCTGAAGACGCTGAAGTTCTCAAAGTCGTGGATCAACGACAGCGACACCTGCGCGCGCACCGGCGCGAGCATCAACTCGATCGCCACGAGCCGCAGGTGCTCCACCGCGCGGGTGCCGCCCACGGCGCCGTAGGAGACGAAACCGACCGCCTTGTTGTTCCACTCGGCGAACAGGAAGTCGATTGCATTCTTCAGAACACCCGACGTGCTGTGGTTGTACTCCGGGGTGACGAAGATGTAGCCGTCGAACGACGCGATCTTCTCCGCCCATTCCTTAGTGTGATCGTTCTGGTACTGGTTCATCGCCGGCGGCATCGGCTCATCGAGATGTGGCAGCGGGAACTCCGCCAGGTCGACGAGTTCGAACTCGGCATCGATTCGCTCCTGCGCCAGGCCATATACCCAGTCAGCGACGGCCTTTCCGTTGCGGCCCGGACGTGTGCTGCCGAGGATGATTCCGATTCGGGTCATTGTGACGTACTCCTGTCGTGTGGCTCGCGCCGTCAATCGCCGGACGCGGATCGCGGGAACGATTCCGCTCCCGCGATGGTTACTCAGAGTGCGTAACGGGCATCGAAGCGGAATAGTCCCGCTGTGGGACACGCACTTTGAGATGCGTTGCGAACATGAAAGGACGTATCGCGCTATGACCATGAACTCCGCCGAACCGGCTGTGGTCGAGCTTCCGCCGCCCTGCGCCGAGTCGACCCACGAACTCGTTCGCGACATGATCACTCGTGTCGCAGACAAGTGGACGATGCTCGTGATCGCGACACTCGCGGAGGGTCCTGTGCGATTCACCGCATTGCTCGATGCCATCCCGGGGATCTCTCACCGCATGCTGACCCGCACGCTCCGCTCACTTCAGCGCGACGGCATGGTGCTGCGTACCGCGTACGCCGAAGTGCCGCCGCGGGTCGAGTACACATTGACCGCCCTGGGAGCCACGCTCATCGGTCCGGTCGTGGCGTTCGTTGACTGGGCGGAGCGCCACCAAGAACAGGTCAGGGCCCACCGCGACCAATTCGATCACGTCGCGCAATAGCGGCCGCGCCGATCGCGCGGGCGACGCCGCCGGGAATAGATCCCGGAACCTGCGCTTGCCCCAGGTCATGACAACTACCACCCCGCGCGAGGCGCGCTCAGCGCATGTCGCAATGATCGGCGTCGGCGAAAAGGGCGGAGCGATAGCGCGCCATCGCAGCAGCTGGACTTGACGTGTTGATCGCGAACAGCCGCGGTCCGCAGAGTCTGACGGGTATCGGTGGGATGGCGCACTTGCACCCCGCGACGCTCCAGGAGGCTGGTCAGGCCGAGATCGTGATCCTCACGGTGCCGTGGCGCGCCGTCGGCTCGGTCCTTGGTGCGATGCCGGAGTGGAACAACCGGATCCTCATTGATGCCACCAACGCCGTCGACTTCCTCTCCCCCTGCTCGCCGGATGCCACCGATCCGGCCAACCCGCTCGGTCCGATGGGGTTGAAGGCTGTCGAGCTTGGAGAACCAGCCTCGAGCGCGCTCGTCGCCGAACTCGCTCCCGGCGCCGGCGTGGTCAAGACCTTCAACCACGTCGAACCGGCAGCCGTCGGCCAGCCGAAGACCGATGCCGGCCGCCTGGTGGTCTTCCTCGCAGGAGACGATTCCGACGCCCGCAGCCAAGTCGCAGGTCTGCTGCACAGCATCGGCCTGTTCCCCGTCGACCTCGGCCGGCTCGCTGTCGGCGGCCCGCTCATCGCCTTTCCCGGAGGATCGCTGCTGGGCTGGACCTGGTCAAGCCGTAGGGATCGCGACCAGGTGAAACGGTGCGGACTCCGGATGTCCCGGGGCCCGCACCGTTCGTTTCTCGAACGTCACTCTGCGCGCGAGGCCTCGGCGACCAGCGCGGTGTCGACGAACTGCTCGAATCGCACGATGAGCCCTCCGCGCACGATGAAGTGATGCGCGACGCGAACGTCGAGTCCCTTACCCGTGGCTCGGTTCGCCGCGGTGTATCGCGCGAGCACCACGACGTTCTCGCCGTCGACGACGTAGGCGTCGTCGTGTGCAGTCCATCCGTCCCAGTCACGACCAAGGACCTCCATCACGTTCGACGTGACGCCCTCCGGAGTGCGGTACGTCCCGGCCAGCGGGAAGCCGGCCATCTCGGTCCACTCCACGTCGGGCGCCATCGTCGCCCGCAGCGCCTCGAGGTCGCCTGCCGCAGACGCGAGATACTGGCGACGGACCACGTCTCGCGGTGATGTCGACGTCGCGAAGTCGACGCTCTCGTTCAGCCCCATGTCATCTCCCCCTTCGCGACCTTCGGCCCGATCTGGGCAGCGATCCGCATTCCCGAGTCAGGGTACTTCTCAACGAGCTCGGCCGTCACGGTCGCGCCGTCTGCAGCGCGACCGACAATCGCTTCGAACGCGCTCAGGTAGTCGCGGGTGTAGGCGATCGCCGAGGCATCGCTCGCGGTTCCAGGCAGGCGGTGGCCGGCGACCACCAGTTCGGGATCGAGCGCGGCCATCTGGTCGAGCAGCGCCACCCACGCTGCACGCTTCTCAGGTGTGGCGGTGTCTGCGGTCCAGACATGCTCCTGTTGGAACAGCAGCACGCCACCGACAATCGCCCGGTCTTCCGCGTTCCAGAGGTAGTGACGGTCGGGCAGGATGTCGCTGCCCCCGCGCAGCTCGAGCCGCTGGCCTTCCAGCTCGAGGAAGCCCGTGGTCAACGGCGAGATCTCGACGCGGCGCGTCGGCAGGTTCGCACCCAATACCGCCCACGCTGCGAGCTTGCCGTCGAACGACGCCGCGATGTGTTCGATCACCAGCGGGGTGGCGACGACGGTCGCCTCGGGGAACGCGTCGACGATGGCCTCGAGGCCGAAGTAGAAGTCGGGGTCGGCATGGCTCACGAAGACGGTGGTCAGTCGCTTGCCGGAGTCGAGCACAGCGGCGACGAGACGGTGCCCATCGGCGCGCGTGAATCCCGCGTCCACGAGAAGCGCATCGGTCTCGCCCGTGACAAGCACTGCGGTCTTGTTCGGCGAACCGACGGGGAAGTCGAGGTCGAAGACCTCATAGCTGAGAGACATCTGGAACCCTTCCTGACGAAGCCCCCGGTGACGGAGGACGACCGCGTCGATCGCGGCACCGAATACAAGAAGGCTGAGCAGTCAGCTATTCCCGTCTTCGCAGATCGGTGATCCGTTCGGGTCACGGCATGACGGGAAGGGCCGCAGCGGCATTCTTGCTGATAGCGCGTATGACCTCGGCGAACAGGGCACGCTGGTCGTCGGTGAGGACGTCGAGGAGATGCTTCTCGATGCCGCGAGCGTGGATGATGCTCGCGCGCCTCACGATCTCGCTGCCAGGGAGCGTCAGTTCCACCAGCTGCACACGCCCGTCAGTCGGAGAGTTCCGACGAGAGACCAGGCCCCTCGCGATCGCGCGCTGTACCAACCTGGTCGCGCCCCCGGAAGTCAGCACGCGCAACTGCGCGATGTCGCGCACGGCGATCCCTCCATCGCCTGCGCGGGCGACGATCAGGAGGAGCTCGTAGAGGCCGTGTTCGATTCCGACCTCCGCCTCCAGAGCGGTCCCGAGGAGGAACTCCAATCTGTTCGCGGCGCCGAGAAGCCGTCCGAAGACCAGGATGCGCGGATCGTTCGCGGCATCCGCAGGGGTCTCGAAGAGCTCCTCAGGTTCCACACCCCCACACTACGCAGACAGGTGCGAGCGCAGCGCTAGAGCGGCGTCCTCCATCGCGCTCAGCTGGGCCGGTGTCAGTGCATCGACGAACGTCTCCTGAATCGCTCGCAGATGCGGCGCGGATGCGCGCCGAAAGGTCACGGCACCGTCCTGCGTCAGGACGACATCAGCTCCACGACTGTCGGTGGCGCACTCCTCGCGGCCGATCAGACCGCGCTTCTCCATTCGACCGAGATGGTGCGACAATCTGCTCCGCTCCCAGCCCACCTGCTCAGCGAGGGCCGAGGAGCGAATTCGTCGGTTGGGAGCTTCAGACAGCGCGAGCAGTACACCGTAGTCCCCAGTGGAGAGGCCCGACTCGTCCTGCAAGCGCGACTCCATCGTTCTGCGCACCTGCTCCGCCGTCTCGATGAAGACACGCCACGACCGCAGCTGATCCGCGGTCGGTGACCGTCTACGCCTGCTCTGCGGAGCGGATTCGTTCACAGCATCTCCTCTGATTGACATATCTACAATATCGTCGCATCATTGACACGTCAATTATTTCGGCGAGGAGCCTGATCATGCAATCGCAACCGTTGGAGTTCGGTCTGAACTCGTTCGGCGATGTGCCGTCGCGGAACGGTGAGCTTCTGAGCGATGCCGAGACGGTGAGGCTGCTCATCACCGAGGCGAGGCTCGCCGAGGCGGTGGGCTTGGACATCTTCAGCATCGGCGAGCACTACCGCACCGGTTTCGTCGATTCGGCGACGCCCGTACTCCTTGCCGCGATCGCCTCCGCGACAGAGAAGATCAAGCTCGGCACGGCGGTCACCGTGCTCAGCACGAACGATCCGGTAAGGCTCTACCACGAGTTCGCAACCTTGGATGCCGTCTCCCACGGCCGGGCGCAGCTCATCCTGGGCCGCGCGTCTGCCACCGACTCGTTCCCTCTCTTCGGCTACGACCTCGCCGACTACGAGGAGCTCTTCGAGGAGAAGCTCGAGCTGTTCATGATGCTTCAACACCAGGACACGGTGACCTGGTCGGGCAAGACGCGGGCACCCCTCGATGAGCGGCGCCTGCACCCGCGGATGCCACAGGGTGGCATTCCGACCTGGATCGGAGTGGGCGGAAGTCCCGGCTCCGTCATCCGCGCCGCAAAATACGGTCTGCCGCTCATGCTCGCGATCATCGGCGGCAAGCCCGAGCGCTTCGCCGGGCACGTCGACCTCTACTTCCGTGCACTGAGCGAGGCCGGTCAAGCGGCGCAGCCGGTGGGACTTCACTCGCTGGGGCTCGTCGCTGATACCGACGGCGAGGCAGCCGCGACATGGTGGGATGCGTGGCAGCCCGCCGTGGCTTCCCTCGGCAAGGAGCGCGGGTTCTACCCGCCCACGCGCGAACGGTACGAGCACGAACTCGGCGAAGGTGCCCTCTTCGTGGGATCCCCCGAGACGGTGGCGCAGAAGATCGCCCGCATGGTCCGAGCCCTGCGGCTGAGCCGCTTCGACCTGAAGTACGACATCGCCGGTCTGCCCGTCGACGCCCGGGCCCGCAGCATCGAACTCCTCGGAACCCAGGTCGTCCCCCGCGTCCACGAACTTCTCACACAGGAGCCTGCACATGTCTGATCTCGAATTCGGCCTCGACACATTCGGCGACGTCCCGGAAGACGACGCCGGGAACATCACCTCCTACGGACGCGCCATCAGACATGTCGTGGACGAGGCGATCCTCGCTGACCAGATCGGTGTCGACGTCTTCGCACTAGGCGAGCACCACCGCCCGGAATTCGCCGTGTCAAGCCCCGAAACGGTCCTGGCCGGCATCGCGACCCGCACATCGCGCATGCGCCTCGGATCGGGCGTCACCGTGCTCAGCTCCGACGACCCCGTGCGAGTTTTCCAGCGCTTCGCCACCCTAGACGCACTGTCGGACGGGCGCGCCGAGGTCATCCTCGGCCGCGGGTCGTTCACCGAGTCGTTTCCGCTCTTCGGGTACGACCTGCACGACTACGACGTACTCTTCGAGGAGAAGATCGAACTGTTCGCCGAGTTGCTCAAGGAGAAGCCTGTCACCTGGTCGGGAACCACCCGGGCGGCGCTCGAGAACGCGGACGTTTTTCCGAAGACGGATTCGGGTCACCTCAAGACATGGGTCGGGGTCGGCGGGTCCCCGCAGTCCGTCATCCGCAGCGCGAAGTACGGTCTGCCACTCATGCTGGCCATCATCGGCGGCGCCCCCGACCGCTTCGCTCCGTACGTCGACCTGTATCGCCGTGCAGCAGAGCAGTTCGGCACCACCGCGCACCCGGTGGGCATGCACTCACCCGGATTCATCGCCGACACCGACGAGGAGGCAAAGGAGATCTTCTACCCCCGTTTCAAGGTGATGCGGGATCGGATCGGCGCCCTGCGCGGATGGCCTCAGATCCGTCGCGAAGAGTTCGAGAACGACGTTCTGCACGGTTCGATGTACATCGGATCCCCCGAGACCGTCGCGCGGAGGATCGCCGCGGCGATCCGCGCTCTGGACGTCGGACGGTTCGACATGATCTACTCCGCCGGCACCCTACCGATGAGCGCCAGGCTGCGCACCGTCGAGCTCTACGGGACCAAGGTCATCCCGATGGTGCGCGACATCCTCGCCAGCTCCGACAAGGGGCCGCGCTGACATGGCCACTGATCCACACGCGGTCCGCACTATCGGAATCCTCGGCGCCGGGAAGGTCGGCACCGTGCTCGCACGCCTAGCAGTCGCCGCCGGCTACCGGGTCCTCATCGCCGCATCCGGCGATCCCGCGAAGATCGCACTGACCGTGGACGTGCTGGCGCCAGGTGCGACCGCGGCGACAATCGAACGAGCGGTCGCCGACGCCGATGTCGTCATCCTGGCCCTTCCGCTAGGCAAGTACACGACGATCCCGGCCGACGCACTGGCGGGGAAGCTCGTCATCGACGCGATGAACTACTGGTGGGAGGTCGACGGCATCCGCGACGATTTCACCGATCTGCGGACTTCAACCAGCGAACTAGTCCAATCACATCTGGCGGCCGCGCGGGTCGTCAAGGCGTTCAACCACATGGGCTACCACGACCTCGATGAAGGCCCCCTACCCGCAGGCTCGCCCGAGCGGAAGGCCATCGCAATCGCCGGAGACGACCCGGGAGACGTAGAGGCCACGAGTGGGATCGTCGACGCCTTCGGATTCGACCCCCTGCCCGCCGGGCGCCTCGCCGACGGTGTCGCACTTCAGCCCGGAAGCGAACTGTTCGGAGCGAACTTCACCGCCGTTCAGGTGGCGGAAACACTCCGTCAGTTCGGGACGTCCGATCTCGGAAGGCAGGTCACGCTCGCCCGAGAAGACGATCTGCGCGGTGCCACGCGGGTCTGAGCGACATGTTCGCCCATGCTTCGGACCCAGACGCCGCCGCCACCCCAGCAGCGCGATCGAGCCGCGGCGATGCGCAGCTGTCCTCGAGGCCGTCAACAGCTCATAGCGGACTGCTCTGCTCGCGCCCGAGGACGATCGCAACACTCGCTGCTTCGAACACAGTTCAGACGACTTCCCAGTCCCTCCAACGAGAAGCGACAAGTTCGTGCCCGCCGAGAACTCAATGCTCCCGGGTCGCTCGACGGAGGCGAGGACCGGTTGCACCGCGCCATCGTGGGCTACTTTGCGCCCGGGACGTTTTCGCTGGACCGCGTCGTCCAGCCAGAGCCGGACGCCGTCCTCGCTGTCGGCCTGCAGCGTGTAGGTGTCGGCCTGCCGAAAAGTGATGAGGCCGGTCAGGCGGAAGGACCAGCCGTCCACTTCGATGCTGCCGCCGGGGGACGCAGTCGACCAGTTGCGGTCGACGCTTCCCCCGGTCCCGCCGATGCCGGGGGCGAACAGTGCGGGCTTGCGGCGAGGGTCTTGTTCGGATGGTAGGTGGCTTGCAGACCGTTCAGGCCGCCGTTGTAGACGGTGCTCGAGTGGGCGGGAAGGACCCCGCACCCGGAGGCGGCGACCGGGTTGGCGACGGGCCGCCGGTCGGTGCCGTAGCGGGCTGCGGGCGCGGGCCCGTAAACGTCGGTGGCGCGGTCGGTGGCCGGGTCGTAGATCGTGGTGGTCTTGCGGCCCAGGCTGTTCGTCGCCGACAGCACCAGGTCTTTGGCGGCGTTCCTCTCTTGGGTGGCGGTCACGCCCATCGCGGACGCGGCGCTCCGCTGCCGCCAGGCAATGTCGTAGGTGACGGTGTCGGGTTGCCGGTCAGCCCGGCGACCTGCACGGTCGTCGCGGTGCCGTCGACGTGCCTCCGGAGCCGTGTGGGCCAGAGCGGATGCAGGGGGGGCAAGCCCGGCGTGCGGGTGTGGGCATGGGTGTGTTGGAACGACGGCCCAGTGGAGCAGAATCTCGACCGTCGCGAACGGTTGGAAGACCGTGTGGTCGACATCACCCGTCCCGGCGGATTCCCCACCGTCTGGCGCAGCGCTGTCCGCCACTGCTCGTAGGCTCAGGGACGGTGGGCGTCCATAGTGCACGACCTACCTCGGTAGAGAGGCGTCCCGGCCTCCGACTGCAGCTCGCGGATGTCGGATGCGAGATGGCGAAGTGTTCACCGACTCTCGGCGCGCCACGTTTGAGCGCCCGGTGACGCGCAGGCCTCTGTAGCGGCGAGCACTGCGGCTTCGAGCGCCTGCTCCATACCGCGTCCCGCCGCGATTGCTCCGGCGAGTGTGCCCGCGAAGCTGTCGCCCGCTCCGGTGGTATCTATCGCTGTGATGGCCGGTGGCTGCACGTGCAAGTTCCGCCAGGTCGCTCCGCGTGGTCCAAGCGTGGTCACCAGTGCGCCCTCAGCGAGCCCTACTGTGAGTGCTGCCGCTTCGATCTCGTTGACGATGACGATGTCAGCCATGCTGAGGGCCTCGACCGCGTCTTCCCGCCAGGGCGACGGGTTGAGGATGATGGTTGCACCAACGCGGGCCGCATACCGCATCGCGGAGAGCACCGTTTCATACGGGAGCTCGAACTGCACAACAACGACGTCGCCGGGTTCGAGACCGATCGTTGAGAGGTCCACCTGTGTCAGGCATGCGTTAGCGCCAGGAGAGGTAATGATCGAGTTGTCGCCGTCTTCGGAGACGATAACTACAGCCGCTCCAGTCTGTACTTCGCCGTGACGCGCAACATGCTCCGTGTTAACCCCACTGGCTTCGAGGTGACGGATGTAGCGGTCTCCGTCGTGGCCGACCGCAGAGACGAGCGAGACTCGTGCGCCTGCGGTGGCGGCCGCGACAGCTTGGTTGCTCCCCTTTCCGCCCGGCGCGGAGCCGCTCGACGTTGCAGAGACCGTTTCGCCGACTGCGGGGTGTTTCTTGACGTTGAGAATGGTGTCGATGTTGATACTGCCTACGACGACGACGCGGCTCACGCGAGCGCTCCTTTGAAGGTGTCGATGTAACGGTTTGCATCGACCCCGGTTACCACTTCGACGGTGCATTCGGCGTGGCTGGTGTAAGTGCCACCCGCGCCCAATCCGGTGCGAAAGTCGACGACGGTGCGGCCCCGTGTGAGCGGGTCTAGCAAAGAAACGGCCACCGGTGCCCGTCGAGTGTGGGTGCTATGGGGAAGGATCGCTGCGCACACAGCACCCGCATCGCCAATGGCTGCACCACCGATTTCCTGGACGCGGGATTCAGTGACGGTCGTTTGAGCGAGATACGACAACAGTGCGCCCGCGGTGGATGTCACTGGGGATGAGGCCGCCCTTAGTTGGTTGATCTCCTCGGCGGTGCAGGCGACTCTGTAGAACGGCTCCAGTCCATACATTGTGAGCAGGACGCCGCTTCGCAGCACGATGTCCGCCGCCTCCGGGTCGTGCCAGATGTTGAACTCGGCCGACGCGCTGGCGTTGCCTTGTCCTACGGCACCTCCCATGAAGATGATCCGCTCGATCCGCGGAACTACTTCTGGGTACATCAGCAGCAGGGTGGCGATGTTGGTCATCGGGGCGAGGGCGATGATCGTGATTGCGTGCTCGGCTGACATGATCACGTCGCGCAGAAGAACTACCGCATGCGCGTCGACGGCGCGGATACCTGGCTCCGGCAGGTCGATGTCTCCAACCCCATTCTCGCCGTGGATATAGCTGGCATCGCGGGGGACACCTAGCATGGGGCGACGCATTCCGGCCGCCACAGGCACGTCCTCCCGCTCCAATAGGGTCAGCAGGCCGAGCGTATTCGTCACCACCTGCTCCAGATCTACGTTCCCCGCGACGCATGAGATCGCGCGGACGTCGAGCGCCGGGTGTCGAACCGCGAGGAGGATGGCAAGTGCGTCGTCAACGCCGGTATCGACGTCGAGGATGACCGGGATGGGGTTACTCACTTGCCAGCACCGTCTCCGCGTATTCAATGAGGTCGTCGGCTGCCGCGTGCACCGTCATCGTGACGTTGCGAAGGCGGCTGTAGTCCATCGCGAACGGCGGTGTGATCGCGGTACTAAATGTCGTACCCACAATATGGGCGACATCAAGACCCCAGAAGGAGAGATGACCCGACACGCGAGGAATGACGCCGTCGGCACGCGTGACGCCGTCAACGGTCAGTGACACGCGAGCGGAACCATCGTGACAAGTTCGAAGCTGGAACCCGGCAATCCGCGCGTCAGGAGCGAGGTCAGCGGTGATACACACCTGTTCACGAAGATGGCTGTGCTCGAAGACGAGGCGTGAATCGACCACATAGAGCAAGTAGCCGCCTTGCACGTTCCCGCTGGACACGATGACGCCGTCCGCGGGGCCAGATCCCGTCGCGAATTCCGCCAGGACGTCGACATTCCGGTTAGATCCGGTGATTGCGCTGGCAAACGGAACATGCGATTGGCCCGGCCAAAGGGTGATGCGCTCCTCCGCGAAGAGGCCGATCGGACCGCGTTCAGCGATTAGGTCTCTGAGCGGCCGGTCGTCCAGCGGGAAAACGTCATTACGGCCGGCTTCCCTCCACCACTTCTGCTGGAGCTCCTGCAACTTCACCGGGTGCTCGGCCGCGAGGTCGTGCGCCTCGGAGAAGTCTTCAAGGGTGTTGTAGAGACGCCAGGTGTCGGTGTCGTAGCTCGCGCCCGGGGTGTGGCTCGTGACCGCCTTCCAGCCATCGCTCCAGATCGCCCGGTGCCCGAGGGTCTCCCAATACTGCGCGTTGCGCCCGGCCCTGGCTTCAGAATTCGTCAAGTTCAGAGCCACGCTTTCGCCATCCATATCGGACGAGGCGTCGACTCGCAGCAACTCGAGTAGCGTGGGCGCGAGGTCGACGACGTGGACGAATTGGTCGCGAATTCCCTGGGCGGCTTGGGGTGCGCCCGTCCAGGACAGCAGGAGTGGTGAACGGACTCCGCCGAGGTCGACAAACTGTTTGTAGAAGCGGAACGGAGTGTTGCCTGCCATGGCCCACCCTTCGGGATAGTGCGCGCCACTGGTGGCAGTGCCCAGTTCACTCAGCAGTGGCAGCTGTTCTTCCGCCTGGCGGCGAACACCGCTGTAAGGGGCGTTGGTGTCCACATCCCCGAACGGCCCGCCCTCCCTGCTCGCCCCGTTGTCGGAGAGAGCTAGAACGATCGTGTCGTCGAGCACACCCAGTTCGGCGAGAGCGTCCAGCACCCTGCCGATCTGGGCATCGGCATGTTCCAAGAAGCCGCTGAAAGCCGCCTGCAGCGCCGTGAACACAGTCTGTTCGTCGCCGGTGAGCGAGTCCCAAGCCGGAACGCCGTCCGGCCTGTCCGTCAACTCTGTGCCCGTCGGCACCAGCCCCATCGCGATCTGACGCTTCAGCCGATCCACACGGGTCTGGTCCCATCCCTTGGTGAAGACCGGAATGTACTTGTCGATGTACTCGCGGGGAGCCTGGAACGGGGCGTGGGTTGCGCCGAAGGCAAGCTGAAGGAAGAAGGGGGCTTCGCTGCGGTAGGTCACGTGGTCGCGAATGTAGGAGATCGCTTTGTTCGCCAGGTCCTCGCTGAGGTGATAGTTGTCGCTGGCAGGCAGGGTGACCGCATGGTTGTCTTCGAACAGTTCGGGCGCATATTGATCGGTGCACCCGTCGAGGAATCCGTAGTAGCGATCGAACCCGCGCGCTAGCGGCCAGTTGGTATATGGTCCCGCTGGTGTCACCTCGTGAAGCGGCGCAAGGTGCCACTTCCCGACCAGATACGAGCCGTAGCCTTCCGCACGAAGGATCTGCGGAAGGAGGGGCACATCTTGCCGGATGCTTCCCCGCGAGTTCGGGAAGCCCGTGTCAGTGTCGGCAAGGAAGCGCATACCGATTGCATGATGATTCCGTCCGCTGAGCATGGACGCGCGCGTGGGAGAGCACAGGGGCGTGACATGGAACTGATTGAATCGGACGCCCGTCTCGGCGAGGCCGTCGAGACATGGGGTGGAGATCTCCGAGCCGAAGCATCCGAGATCGCTCCACCCCATGTCATCAAGGACGACGATCAGCACATTCGTTCGGCGGTCCTGACTGCTCGACCGTGTCGGCCACCAGGGCTGCGAGTCCGCGATGGTGGTGCCAATCTTGCCCGGGGGGCTGCTGGTCGTTGTGTTCATGTACTGCTGTCCAAATCCGTGATGCGCGTGGCGTGTGGTTGTTACTTGGTGTTTTCGCCGGTGGCTAGCGTCTGCTCCGCGTGTGCCCCGTACCCGGCCTTAACCAGCTGGGTCGCAACAAATGCGACCACCGCGACCAGCACCATGTATAGCGAGACGGGCCAGGTACTTCCTCCAGCGGCCGTCGTCAGGGCCTGTGCGATCAGGGGTCCGAAGCCGCCGCCGATGACGGTGCCGATCTGGAATCCCAGCGACATCCCGGAGTAGCGCACCTCGGGAGAGAAGAACGACGCGAAGAGCGTTGCCTGTCCGGAGAAGAGCCACCCGACCAGCACACCGCCGACACCCACCGCGAGGAACAGGCCCCCAACTGTTTCGGTTCCGATCAGGAGGAACATCGGGAACGCCCACAGGGCGAGTCCCACCAGACCTATCGATACGACACGCTTCTGTCCGATTCGATCGCCGAGGGCACCGGCCAATGGCGTTGTGATCAGGTTAGTCACCGCCGCGAACACGTTGGCGAGCAGCACGACGGTGGGGTCCATCCCGAGGACACCGGAGGCGTACCCGAGGACGAAGACGCTCTGGATGAGCCCGAGGGTCGTGTCGCTGGTGTGGATGAGGATTGCGGTCACGATCTGGCCGGGGTAGCGACGGATCGCTTGCCAGACGGGGACCTTCACCTGAGCGCGACCTTCTTTCAACCTGTCGAACTCAGGCGTCTCCGTCACCTTCCAGCGGAGGAAGAGCCCGACGATGAGCAGTAGTGCGCTGGCGAGGAAGGGCAGGCGCCAGCCCCAGGCGACAAGTTGTTCCCGAGTGAGAGTGGCAGTCAGCAGAGCGACCACGCTGGAGGACAGGATGACGCCCACCGGCGCTCCGGCTTGGACGAGGCTCCCGTAGAGACCCGTCTTCTTGGCCGGCGCGTGCTCAACGGCCATGAGCGCGGCACCACCCCATTCACCGCCGATCCCGATTCCCTGGAGGATGCGAAGGAAGACCAGCAGAAGCGGTGCCGCCAGTCCGATCTGCGCATAGGTCGGCAGCAGTCCGATAAGGACCGTGACGATACCCGTGAGCATGAACGTGAACAGCAGAAGTGGCTTGCGGCCGATGCGGTCGCCGAAGTGGCCGATGATGATGCCGCCGAGCGGCCGGGCCATGAAGCCCAAGGTGAACGTGAGCAACGCAAGCAGCGAAGAAACCGCCGGAACATCGGTGGGGAAGAAAATCTCCCCGAACACGAGGGCAGCCATCGTGCCATACACGAAGAAGTCGTAATACTCGAGAATCGAGCCGATCGTGCTTGCAGCGACAGCGTTTCGGGCAGACTGCGCCCGTTGCCGGGTGACCCCGGTCAGAGTAGTAGAACCGTCCATTGTTCCTCCTTCAGCGGGTATTCGTCGGTGAACGGAATCGATTCTGGAATCGATTCTGGAACACTACTTCATCGACGCTGATTCGTCTACAGGCTTCCCGCGGCGTCAAGCTCGGGACCGGCACACGGTGGGCGAAGCGTCCGCGAGCGGCGCCTGGGTCGTCGTGCGAACGCGACCTGGCGGGCCGCGCTCAGCCACCTTCGATCCCGTCGGTGATCCCAAGACGAGCTAGAAGTCTCGAACCCTGGGACCCGTCCGCGGTCGCTCTGTATGACTGAGGCTCAGGCCACTGCGGAGGGTGCGGCGAGGACTTTCACCGGCTCACGGACGGTCCCGCGCTCCCGAAGCACTGGCGTGATGATCGGCGCCCGTGACGACACTCCCGAGAAGGCCTCGGTCAGCAGCAGCAAGATCTCGGCGCCGTTGGTGTCCGCATCAACTGCGACTGTTGTGATCGGTGGATAGGCCATGCCTGCCAGGCTCACTTCCTCGCAAGCAATCACCATGAGGTCGTTCGGTATCGCAAGGCGCCGCGTCTCAGCGGCGCGGATGAGACCAAGGGCCATCGGAACAGTTGCGGCAACGACGCCATGCGTCGCATCGAGATCCCTGCCGTCGAGCCAGTGGCCGGCAACCTCGAGCGCCTCGTCAAAGTCGTAGCTGCTCTTCACGACTGTCGGCTTCGCTCCCTGCCCACTCAACTCAACGCTCGCGCCAGCTATCAGGGCGGCGGCTAGTGGACTGTAGTCCGAGTTGACGAGCAAGGTGATGTCGCTGCTGCCCGCCTCGAGCAGTCGTCGGGTAGCGAGCATGCCTTCGGCTGCGTGGTCGACGTTCAGCGCAATGCTGCTCCTGATCTCGGGGCGAGGGAGAGTCGTAATCAATGGGATCCGGTGGTCCTCAAGAGCATTCAAAGCCATGAGCGTCTCAGGATCTTCAAGCGGGTCCGCTGTGGCGAGTATGACTCCGTCAACACCCTGTTGCGGGAGACGTCCGACCGCTTGACGAAGCCGATCCTCGCTATGGCCAAGGTCGTAGAGCATGACGCTCATGCCTCTGGATTCTGCCTCCCGTGAAATCGCACGTGCGAGGCCACCGTGGAACGGCTGCGAGATATCACCTACCAGGAGGGCAAGGGTTCCCGTTCTGCCGTTTCGAAGCGTCCTAGCCGCTGGACTGGGGGAGTAGTTCAGTTGCTCGACGGCGCGGCGGACTTGTTGCACTGTGGCGGGGGGAACACGGTCGGGCTCGTTCAGTACTCGAGACACGGTGGTACGGGAGACGCCGGCCAGCCGCGCGACATCGAGAATGGTCGCCTTGCGTGAGGCCATGGGACCGATCCTCTGGTTGGGGTGTCTGAGTGTCTCCCCGTTCAGCCTACGAGGCTCTGTCGTCATGTTAAGCCCTTGTTAAAAACCTGGCGCGGACTTGTTGCATTCTCGGCATCCGGCGTATCGTCACCAGAATCGATTCCGGAATCGATACCTAGCTTAGACGCGAAGGAGCACCATCATGGGCATTGTCCGCGCCGCCCTAACCCAGACAACCTGGACCGGCGACAAAGAAACGATGATCCGGAAGCACGAAGAGTTCGCTCGCCACGCCGCCGCGCAGGGCGCCCAGATCATCTGCTTCCAAGAGCTTTTCTACGGGCCCTACTTCGGGATCACCCAGGATCAGAAGTACTACCGCTACGCCGAGCCGGCTGACGGTCCGATCGTGCAGCGGTTCGCCGCGCTGGCCAAGGAACTCCACCTGGTCATGATCCTGCCGATCTACGAGGAGGCGGAGGTCGGTGTCTACTACAACACCGCGGTCGTCGTCGACGCGGACGGCACGATCCTGGGCAAGTACCGCAAGCACCACATCCCGCACCTGGACCGGTTCTGGGAGAAGTTCTACTTCCGCCCTGGCAACCTCGGCTATCCCGTTTTCGAGACAGCCGTCGGCAAGGTGGGCGTGCACATCTGCTACGACCGCCACTTCCCGGAAGGTTGGCGCGAGCTGGGCTTGAACGGCGCGCACATGGTTTTCAACCCGAACGCGTCCAAGCCCGGTGCGTCCAACCGGCTGTGGGAGCTGGAAGGCCCCGCGGCCGCCGGCAACAACCAGTACTTCGTGCTGGTCCCCAACCGTGTGGGCCGCGAAGACAACGAGTACGGCGCGCTCGCCGTCGATTTCTATGGCACCTCGTACGTCGCGGATCCCCGCGGCAACTACGTCGGCGACCTCGGCTCGAGCCAGCACGAAGAGCTGCTGATCCGCGACCTGGACCTGGACTTGCTGCGCGAGGCCCGCGACGACTGGCAGTTCTACCGTGACCGTCGCCCTGACGCCTACG
The DNA here is from genome assembly GCF_044987475.1 of Microbacterium sp. ZW CA_36. Classification (NCBI taxonomy): domain Bacteria; kingdom Bacillati; phylum Actinomycetota; class Actinomycetes; order Micrococcales; family Microbacteriaceae; genus Microbacterium; species Microbacterium sp. ZW CA_36. The sequence goes on along the minus strand of NZ_JBJDRL010000005.1, from coordinate 31,392 downwards.
ACGAGCTCGTCGCCCCCTGACCTCCATGCAGACCACCCTCATCACCGGCGGCACCGTCGTCAGCGCCACCGGGCGCAGCCAGGCCGACGTCCTCGTAGACGGCGAGACCATCGCGGCGGTCCTCCAGCCGGGCAGCGTGCTGCTGGGCAGCGACCTCACCGCGACCGTCAACACCATCATCGACGCCACCGGCAAGTACGTCATCCCCGGCGGCATCGACGCCCACACCCACATGGAGATGCCCTTCGGCGGCACCAGGGCATCCGACACGTTCGAAACCGGCACCCGCGCGGCGGCGTGGGGAGGCACGACCTCCATCGTCGACTTCATCGTGCAGTACCCCGACGAGAACCCACTCGAGCAGTACAACGCCTGGCAGGAGAAGGCCGCGGGAAACTGCGCCATCGACTACGGCTTCCACCAGATCCTCTCCGACGTGCAGGATTCCTCGCTCACGGCGATGGATGAACTGATCGCCGAAGGGGTGACCAGCTTCAAGCTGTTCATGGCCTACAAGGGCGTCTTCCTGTCGGACGACGGGCAGATCCTCAAGGCGTTCCAGAAGGGCGCCTCGAACGGGGCGATGATGATGATGCACGCCGAGAACGGCGCCATCATCGACGTCCTCGTGCAGCAGTCACTGGCCGCCGGCAACACCGCGCCGTTCTACCACGGCACCACCCGGCCCTGGCAGGCGGAAGAGGAGGCCACCCACCGCGCCATCATGATCGCCGACCTGACGGGCGCACCGCTGTACGTGGTGCATGTATCGGCGAAGCAGGCGGTGGAGCAAATCGCCGCTGCCCGCGACCGCGGTCTTAACGTCTTCGGGGAAACCTGCCCGCAGTACCTCTACCTCTCGCTCGAGGACCAGTTGGCAGCGATCAGCGAAGAGTGGGGCGTGCTCGAGGGCGCGAAGTGGGTCTGCTCGACGCCGCTGCGCTCCAAGCACCAGGGCCACCAGCAGCACATGTGGCAGTCGCTGCGCACCAACGACGTCCAGATGGTCTCCACCGATCACTGTCCGTTCTGTATGAAGGACCAGAAGGAGCTCGGCCGCGGCGACTTCTCGAAGATCCCCAACGGCATCGGCTCGGTCGAGCACCGCATGGACCTCATGTACCAGGGCGTGGTGTCCGGTCAGATCACTCTCGAACGATGGGTCGAGCTGACCTCCACCACTCCGGCGCGCATGTTCGGGATGTACGGCAAGAAGGGCGTCATCCAGCCCGGCGCTGACGCCGACATCGTCATCTACGACCCGAACGGCCACACCTCCATCGGGCTCGGCAAGACCCACCACACGAACACGGACTACTCCGCATGGGAGGGCTTCGAGATCGACGGGCACGTCGACACCGTGCTCTCTCGCGGCCGCACCATCGTCACCGACGGCGCCTACCTCGGCCGCCCCGGTGACGGCGGCTACATCAAGCGCGGGCTGAGCCAGTACCTCATCTGAATCGAAAGGACAGACTTCATGGATTTCGGTGTCGTTCTGCAGGTCAACCCACCTGCGCCCCGCATCGTCGGACTCGCCAAGCGAGCCGAGGAACACGGGTTCGACTACTTCTGGACCTATGACTCACACGTGCTGTGGCACGAGCCGTACGTCGTCTTCTCCCAGATTCTGAGCAACACCACTCAGATCAAGGTGGGGACCATGGTGACCAATCCCGCGACACGGGATGCGACCGTCACCGCATCCACATTCGCGACGCTGAACGCCTACTTCGGCAACCGCACCATCTGCGGCATCGGCCGAGGCGACTCGGCGGTGCGAGTCACCAACGGTAAGCCGACCACGCTGCGCGAGCTGCGCGAGTCGGTGCACGTGATCCGCGAACTGGCGAACTCCCGCAGCGTCGATATCGAGGGCTCGACGATCCGCTTCCCGTGGAGTCGCAACTCCCAGCTGGATGTCTGGGTCGCCGCCTACGGTCCGCTGGCGCTGAAGCTTGCCGGCGAGGTGGGCGACGGATTCATCCTGCAATGCGCCGACGTCGACATCGCCAAGTGGATGATCCAGACCGTGCGCACCGCCGCGGAGAACGCCGGCCGCGACCCCGACGTGAAGATCTGCGTCGCAGGCCCGATGTACATCACCGACGGCAGCCCGGAGGGGAAGGCGCATGCGATCGATCAGTGCCGCTGGTTCGGCGGAATGGTCGGCAACCACGTCGCCGACATCGTCGCCAGGTACGGGACCGAAAGCGACGTCCCGCATGCCCTCACCGCCTACATCGCCGGCCGGCAGGGATACGACTACAACGAGCATGGCAAGTCCGGCAACAGCCACGTCGACTTCGTGCCCGACGAGATCGTGGAGCGGTTCTGCATCATCGGCACCGCCGAAGAGCATCGCGAGAAGCTCGCGATGCTCAAGGCGCTCGGCGTCACCCAGTTCGCGGGCTACCTGGACCACGACAACAAGGAGGAGACCCTTCGCGTGTATGGCGAGACCGTCATCCCGGCCGTTCGCGACCACTACGCAGCGAAAGTCTGAGCACAATCATGACATTGACCACTTCCAGTACCGCCACCAACGCGACGGTGGCCGCCGCCGATCTCGTCCACGTTCCACGCCTCTGGTCGGCCCAGAGCACACTGGCACCGTTGGCTATCGCTGGCGGGTCGGGCAGCACCGTCTGGGAACACGACGGCAACCGCTATCTCGACTTCTCGGTAACGCCGTGAACCTCAAGCCTTCGGAGAAGGACCCGTCCGCGGCGCTGTGGCTCGCGGCGCTGTGGCAGGAAGCCGGGTTTCGACGGCCGCAACTACTGGGTGGATGGCCACGAGGACGGGTTCTTCTTCGGCCCCACCTTGATCGACGATATCCCCGCCACGTCGCGGGCGTACCGGGAGGAGATCTTCGGGCCGGTCCTCGCCGTCGTCCGGGTGCAGTCGTACGACGAGGGCCTCGACCTGATCAACAGCGGCCAGTTCGGCAACGGCACCGCGATCTTCACCAACGACGGGGAACTGCCCGCCGGTTCCAGAACGAGGTCGAGGTCGGCATGATCGGCATCCACGTCCCGATCCCGCTCCCCGTCGCATACCACTGGTTCGGCGGGTGGAAGGCCTCCATGTTCGGCGATGCGAAGGCCTATGGCGTCCACGGGTTCGACTTCTCCACCCGTGAGAAGGCCATCACCAGCCGCTGGTTCGACCCGGCCACGCACGGCGGCATCAACCTCGGCTTCCCCCAGAACCGAGTGCGTCGTGCTATGGATAGCGTTCTGGACATAGTGGTGCGGTGATGAAGGCTGACTTGCGTATATTGCGGACACTCATCGCCGTTGTCGATTCGGGCAGCATCATTGCTGCTTCGCGGGTGAGGGGGTATTCGGCTGCGGCAGTTTCACGACAGATGGGCGGTCTGCAGTCGCGATTAGGGGTTCAACTGTTCACGCCCGAGGGCCGATCGATCGCACTCTCGACGGCAGCGATTGAGCTTGCAGCCCGAGCGCGCGACGTTGTCGCCGCCGCTGACGCGTTCGAGTCATACTCGGAGAGCATCTCCGGTACTCAGCCAAGCCCACCGCTGCCGCGGATACCTGCCTCCGGGCGCCATCCGTATGAACAGCCATCGTGGCAACCAAGTATGACTGGCACACCTCGCGTGACCGCTGCCAACGAGGTCCCGACATCCGCGAATCGACTCTCAAGTAAGGCGCAGTGAAGTGGCGACGGAGAAGGACAACTGCCAGGGGCAGTGCGCCTGCCGCCCGCCTGATCGAGGTCGTTTTCCGTCCATCGTCCCGCTGGTGCTCGCAGGCACCCGTCCCATCGGTGATGGCGTGCACCGCCTTGAGCAGGCGCACATCCCATGCGGAACGTTCATCACGGGTGACTCGAGCGGCGAGCGCAACGAGGGCGACGGGGAGGTGCCCGAGCATCCTGTGACGCTCAACGGGTTCGCGATCGACGCCACCACAGTCACCAACGACGCCTTCACGCGGTTTGTCGAGGCGACCGGGTACAAGACGGACGCAGAGAAATATCGATTCTCCGCCGTATTTCACCTTGCTGTGTCAGCTCCGCCAGACGTCATCCTCGCGCGGCCTGTCGGCACGCCCTGGTGGGCCGCGGTATCGGGTGCGGACTGGCGTCGTCCAGGCGGTCGAGGCTCCCACATCGATACCCTCGGCGATCACCCCGTCGTTCACGTCAGCTGGAACGATGCGGCCGCGTATTGCGAGTGGGCGAGTCGCCGCCTGCCCACGGAGGCGGAGTGGGAGTATGCGGCACGTGGTGGCATCAACCAGGCCAAGTATCTCGTTTTGTAAATTCCCACCGAAGATGTCAAATTCTCACTGAACTTGTCTCGGGATGTCATTTTGGACATGTCTATCCGCAGGGTGCGCACTATTCGGCTCGAATCGCACCGATGCGTTTCAGAAGGGCGCCCCGGCCTCCGGTCGAGGTGGAAGACCGGATTGACCCAACGCGGTTGCGGCTCTCCCAGATAGGTAACCGGTAGAACACCCCCAGGAGCGTGAGCATGATCAGCCGGATCAGCGCGATGGTGTACCCAGCCGAGGCGCCATGGTATGCAAGGACGAAGCCGTTCGCGCTGGTCAGTGTCGCCTGCCCAAGGACGGACCCGCTGCCCACGAGCGTCATCACGGTGGCGCTCCGCCCCGCGGGAGCCAGGTTTGCGGCGAGTGTGAACAACGTGACTAGCACCGGGCCAATACCCACGCCGACCGTGAAGTAAAAACATCCCAGCCAGGACCGGGTCGCTTACGCCGATGAGCGGGACTGCGCACGCAGCAGCAATTGCTCCGCCGCCGATCCACTTCCACGCCGAGGTCACCCTCCGCGGTAACGCCCCGGAGATCAAAGCGGTGACAGCTGCGCTCGCCCCCATCGCTCCGTAGATAAACCCCGCAGCCCCGACGTGCCCGTCGCCTCCGGCAAGCTCGGTGACGGTGGTGAGCATCACACCCCCAAAACATTCCCATCACCGTCATTCCGGCGATGACCATGACCAATTGTCCACTGAGGAGCCTGCCCACCCGCGTCGCACCGGGTTCGATGCGCGGAGCATGCGCGTGCGTGGGGTGCATCGCAAACCCCAGAGCAAAGAGCAGCACCATCACCGCGGCGACGACGAGGGGAGCTGCGGGATTTATCAGTGTGGTGATGGAGGCCACCAAGAGTGGGCCCACAATGAAGCTGACCTCATCTGTCATCGATTCCCACCCCATTGCGGTAGCCAATGACTTACTTTTACCGCCGCGTGCCGCAAACAACCCCATCCAGCGTGCACGTCCCATCGGACCAATCTGCGGCGAGCTCGCTCCAATGAACGCGGCCATCACGAGCACAGCCGACATTGGCACGTTTGCTGCTACGGCGGCCAACAAGCCCGCCAGAGCTAGCGCATTAACGATGGACACAGGGATCAAAACCTTCCGCTGCCACCACCGGTCAGTTGCTTGCCTGATCGGGGGGCCAACGAGTCCGGACGCAAGACCGAGAGCGCCGGAGGTGAGGCCGGCCGCAACAATCGACCCCCGTTCGTGGGTGCAGCCCGAGCACACCGACCAAGGTCATTGCCAGCGGCAGCTTCGCGACAAACTCGACAGGGAAGAACGCGGCTCCCACAGCCCGGACAATGCTGGCGAACGGCTTCTCATCCAACGTCATGTTCTCGCTCACGCACGCTCGCTGAGCATGACTGTGACCGCATCAGCGAGATAGCGGGCGGTTTCCGCCGCGGCAGCGCGACGCCGATCACCGCGACCGACGTCACTGCGTGCGTCGATGTATGCCTTCAGCTTTGGTTCGGTTCCCGACGGGCGAACGATGACCCGCCCGCCGCGCTCCAGGTCATATCGCAAGATGTCGCTGGCCGGGAACTGGTCGATGCCGTCGCGGTAGTCGCGGATTCCGGTCACCGCGAGGTCTCCGATCTGAGTTGGCGGGTCCTGACGGAGCGAGGCCGTTAGCGCGGCGATCAAGCTGATGTTCTCCACCCGGGCGGAAACCTGCTCTGACGCGTGCCCGCCGAACAGGGACGCGAACCGGTCCAAGCTCTCCTCGATACTCACACCTCCAGCCTTGAGTTCCGTAGCCAGGGCGAGGAACTCTCGAGCGGCGGTAATCCCGTCTTTATCACGCACCCCTACCGGATCCACCAGAAACCCGAGCGCCTCTTCGAACCCAAACAACAGATCGGGGACACGGGAGATCCATTTAAAGCCGGTGAGCGTTTCGACGTACCCCAGACCGAACGTGCGGGCAACAGCCTCAAGTGCCGGTGAGCTGACGAGAGATGTCGCAAGAACCGCAGGCGGCGCGGGGCGGCCGCGAGTGGTGGTGTGCTTGACCGCGGCGCGCCAGCCGAGGAGTGCGCCGATCTCGTTGCCTGTGAGGCGTCGCCACCCGTCGCGGAAAGGGGCAGCAACGGCGAGGCGGTCGGCATCCGGGTCGTTAGCGATGATGAGGTCGGCTCCGCTGTCAGCGGCTGTGCGAATCGCCAGATCCAGCGCTCCGGGCTCCTCCGGGTTGGGAAACGCGACAGTAGGGAAGTCCGGGTCGGGGTCGTTCTGCGCCGCCACCCCGATTGGTTCGCTGAAGCCGGCGCGGGTGAACACCGCCCGCGCGGTCTCCCACCCCACCCCGTGCATGGCGGTGTACACGTAGCGAAGTGACGCGTCATCAGTTGTGTGAGTCTCCGTGGCCCGCACAATGTACCGCTGCACCAGCTCATCACCGCCGACGGAATACTCCTCCGATCGCGCGTAGGTGACGATACTCTCGGACGCCGCCTCATCGATGCGGGCAGCGATAAGCGCGTCCTGCGGCGACACGATCTGTGCGCCGAGGTTGGCGCCTCCCAGGTACACCTTGTAGCCGTTGTCCTGCGGCGGGTTGTGGCTTGCTGTGACCATCACCCCGGCACTTCGATCGATGCTGCGCACAGCGAACGCCAGCACCGGGGTGGGTAGCGGGCGAGGAAGCAACAAGGTCTCGATCCCGTGACCCGCCATGATCTCCGCCGTATCTTGAGCATATTGAGCAGAATTGTGGCGCGCGTCATAGCCGATCACGATGCTGGGCGAAGGGCTGGAGTCAGTGAGAAATCGGGCCAGGCCTTCGGCCGTTTGTGCGACCACAACCCGGTTCATCCTGTTCGGCCCTCCCGCCTGGCGACCGCGGAGCCCGGCGGTGCCGAACTCCAGGCGCGTGTGGAACCGGTCCCGAAGCTCCTCGACCGCGTCGGCGTCACCGATGACGGCCTGTTCGAGCATCCCGACCAAATCGGCCCGGGTCACTTCGTCGGGGTCCTGACTTACCCACGCCTGCACCGCGTCGCGCAGCGCGGCGAAGCGTTCCCCGTCGCTGCTCACCGGCTGCTACTCACTGCGCTGATGATTCTTGCTAGCAGCGGCCCGAGTGTCGCCTCAGCATTCTTGCCGGTGTCTAGAACCTCCTGGTGGCTCAGCGCTCCCTGCTGGATACCTGCGGCGAGGTTGGTGATCAGCGATAGGCCGAGGACCTCCATTCCCGCCTCACGGGCGGCGATGGCCTCCAGCGCGGTGGACATACCCACGATGTCGCCGCCGAGACCGCGAAGCATCTTCACCTCGGTCGGGGTCTCGTAATGCGGGCCGGTCAGCTGCATGTAGATCGCTTCATCGAGGTCCGGGGCGACGCTATGGGCGACATCGCGAAGGCGCTGCGAATACAAGTCAGTTAAGTCTATGAAGGTTGCACCCACCAGCGGAGACTGCGCGGTGAGGTTGATGTGGTCCTTGATAAGGATGGCGTCCCCCGGTGTGCGCTCGGGATCTACGGACCCGGCGCCATTGGTGAGGATCATCGTCTTGACGCCTGCGGCGGCCGCAGTACGCACGCCGTGGACCGTGGCGGCGACGCCATGGCCCTCGTAGAAGTGGGTGCGTGCTCCAACAACGAGCACGCGGGTGCCGTCATCCATCCGAACGGAGCGGAGGGTGCCGGTATGGCCCTGGACCGGGGAGGTACGGAAGCCTGTTACCTGCTCGGCGGGGATCTCGGCGACCGTGGTGCCGAGGTGTTCGGCGGCTCTTCTCCAGCCGCTTCCAAGTGTCACAGCGATGTCGTGTTGGTCTACGCCGGTGAGGTGGGCGATATCTCGCGCCGCGGACGCGGCAAGTTCAGTCGGGGTCTGGTCAAACACGAGGAACCTTTCGAAGTGTGAGTGAGGATTGCGCGACGCGTTCCTTCGTCGGCGGGAAGGCGCTAGCCGCAAAGAGCCGCCTGCGCGATCGAGCGCTACGGCATGCCAGCGCTTCAGGGGTCGCGGTCGACTGTGGCTGAGCTGTCATTTCACTCCCGCGTGAGGGCTCATACGATTCCAACAGGTTGGACATCTAGATGTCCAACCTTTAGCCTAGTATGGAAACGCGATTTCGGAAGCCAAAGATTGCAGCACCGTCTCTGACATCAAGCGCTCGCGCAGGAACGCCAGCTGTCGAAGGGAGCGGGTGCACTTGCCGCGGCTCTCCGTGCAACTCCAGCGCCTGCTGCTACCTGGGTCCGTCGTCGCGAAAGAACTCTGAGCCACCCTCGAGAAAGGTCACATCCATTGGCCGCCGAGCATCGCCGATCCTCACGAGGGACCGGCATCGTGGAGACCCCATCATCCCCCGTGCCCCGCGCGAGAAGGAGATACATCAATGATCGTTTCGAACATTGGCATCAACGTCCCAGACTGGTTGCTCGCGCGCGTTGCGGAGCTGCCCACACATCTCCCTGACACGGACGAGCTGATGGCGGTGCTCAATGAGTTTGCCGCTCGCAACGTGGCCGAGGGCACAGGCGGGCCGTTCGCTGCCGCAGTCGTAGAGACCGCAACCGGGGAGGTCGTATCGATCGGCACCAACCTCGTGCTCTCCTCCAACCTGTCCCTCGCCCATGCGGAGATTGTGGCGCTCGGGCTCGCACAGACGCGACTCGGACTGTGGGATCTCTCTGGTGACGGCGTGCACCGCACCCTGGTCGTCAACGCCCAGCCGTGCGCGATGTGCGGCGGAGCGGTCGTGTGGTCCGGCATCCACGGCCTCGACTTCGCAGCGACCGGAGCGGATGTCGAAGCGCTCACCGGATTTGACGAGGGCCCCGTTTCCTCGGACTGGAAGGAACAACTCGAAGCCCGCGGCATCTCCGTCCAAGTCGGCCGCGGGTCTGAGGAAGCCTGCAAGGTCCTCCGCGACTTCGGCCGCCAAGCGCAAAGCGGCGAAGCGACCCTCTACAACGCGCGTTCATGACCGGAGAGCCATGATCGGGTGGGTCTATCGGGACGGCGTGGATCCGGATCCGCGGTTCACGCTGGCTAATGAGCGCACCTTCCTCGCGTGGATCCGCACGGCGTTGGCTCTCGTCGCTGGCGGCGTGGCGCTGGAAGCGCTCGGCCTTCCTCTTCACCCAGGGTTGAGGCTTGCCGCGTCGCTTCTTCTGCTCGGGGCTGGCCTGATCATCCCCGTGCTGGCATGGATCGGATGGGGACGTGCAGAGCGGGCTATGCGACGACAGACTCGGCTACCCGCAGCTGTCTTCGCGCTCCCGCTCGCGATCGTGTTGACGGCGGCGACGGTTCTGATCGTCCTTGGGCTGCTATTCGTATGACAGCCGAATGATGACGGAACTGTTCGATCCGGGGCTTCAACCCGAACGTACACTCCTGGCGTGGAGGCGGACGATCCTTGCGGTGGCGGTCGCCGGGCTCGTGGGCCTTCGGCTGTTGCCGATGACTTTGGGTGTGTGGTCTTTGCCGCTACCGCTCATCCTCCTCATGGCTGCTGTCGCTCTGCACATGGCGAGCGAGAGACGTCTCCGTCGCGTTTACTCGGCTCTGACGGCTACGCGGCCGCTGCCCTCAGCCGGCCCGCTTACCCTCGCGTTGACCGTCCTGGTCTCAGTTTGCGCGTTGACCGGCATCGCATCGGTGCTCCTGCTCGCCGATCAAGCCCCCAACGTCGTCAACACGGAAGGATGGCACCCATGATTGACGCCCGCGATGAAGGCTCATGCGGCGTGAACTGCGCATGCGGAGCACCCAATCGGGACGCGTTCCTTGCGCTACCCACCCCCCGACGACAGTTTGTTGAACCGAAGGGCATCCCGATGCACACAATCGCGCAGGTCTCGCTACCCGCGGGGAGGTTTCTGATGGGTGACTCATCTGGTGATCAAAACCCCGGCGACGGTGAAACCCCGGTCCACGAGGTAAAGTTGCCCGCGTTCGACATGGACGCAACCGCCGTGACAAATGAGGCCTTCGCCACTTTTGTGGAGGCCACCGGGTATGTGACGGAAGCGGAGACCTACGGGTTCTCAGCCGTATTCCACCTCGCGGTGGCCGCACCGCAGAGCGACATCCTAGGCCAGTCACCAGGGACGCCGTGGTGGATTGGCGTGGCGGGCGCGGACTGGCGGCATCCCGGCGGGCGCGACTCTACGCTGGATGACCTCAGGGACCACCCGGTCGTGCACGTGACCTTCAACGACGCGGTCGCATACTGCGGTTGGGCGGGGCGTGCGTTGCCGACGGAAGCGCAGTGGGAGTATGCCGCCCGTGGAGGTCTGGAATCGAGAAAGTACCCGTGGGGGGATGAGGAGCCGGACGTCGACGAGCCACGGGCGAACATCTGGCAGGGCGTGTTCCCCCAGGTGAACACCCTCGAGGATGGGTATCTGACGACCGCCCCTGTCCGCTCCTACACCCCGAACGGATACGGGTTGTGGCAACCAATCGGCAACGTATGGGAATGGTGCGCCGACTGGTTTGATCCCGCCTACTACGCGATCTCGCCTCAAGAACACCCACACGGCCCTGCGCGAGGCGATGGGCGAGTTCTGCGGGGTGGCAGCTACCTTTGCCACATCTCCTACTGCAACCGCTATCGCAACTCCGCACGGTCTCAGAACACACCCGACTCTTCAATGGGCAATGCCGGGTTCCGCACGATCTCCCGCATCTAATGTCCGGCGCGAAGCATCGGAGGCGAACCGTGCGGGACGCTCCGGAAAGAAGAGGCCCCCCGACCTTTCGGTCCGGGGGCTTCTTAGCAGGGTCTTCTACTTCTGAGCATCCTGCTGAACTGTCTCATCGATGACCGTCGCCACATCCGGCAGCCCGGTCGCACCGCCGGCTTCGAGGCTTGGATAAACCTTGTCCTGCACGAACTGAGGGTCCAGCCAGAACAAGCCGTGCTCGTCAGAGGAGTCAGTGCGGATGAACGGGATCTGAGCCTCGAGGACCGCGGTCTGCTGCTCGGGGTTCAGGCCTTGCTCGCCGGCGTAGGTGCTGGTGGTTAGTTCGGCTGCGGCACTCGGGTCGTCCATGGCCTTTTCCCAACCTTTCGCGGTCGCCTTGAGGAAGTTCACGACGACGTCGCGGTTCTCCTCGAGGAATGGGCGGGACACGATGATGGCGTCGGCGAGCAGGTGGTAATCGAGCTTGTCGAAGGTAGTGAAGTAGAAGTCCTCATCCTCTTTCAGGCCCTGCTGCTCGAGTGCGATGGGCTGGTTGGTCGCGAAACCCAGCAGCGCGTCACCTTGCCCGCCCTGCAACGCGCCAATGTCGGCACCGCCGGGCACGAAGGTCCAGTCCGTCACGTCGTTGATGGCCATGAGCGCGTCGAGCGATGATCGGTTGGGCGCGCCGGCGATGATGACAGACCCGGTGAGATCGTCCGCGCTAGTGATCGGCTTGTCTTTGAGGGAGAGGAGACCGTTGGGCGAGGTTTGGAACGTCCGGCCGATGACGACGATGTCGTCCTCCTCGGTGAGGTAATTGAACAAACGACTGGTGTTGCTCTCGTATGCAATCTGCGCCTCACCAGATGCGATCGCGACCTCTGGGGCGGGAGCATTCGGCCCGCCCGGGACGAAGCTCGCCTCGATGCCGACCTCGGCGTAGTAGCCCTCGGCGTCGGCGACAAAGTTGCCGGCGAACTCGACGGTGGGAAGGAATCCGAGCGCGACACTGACAGGGGTGACTTCCCCCGAGTAGGGCGTGTTGCTGGGGGATGCCTCTGGAGCGGCGGCCTGCGGGGCACAACCGGTGGCGAGCACCGCGAAGGCGGCGATAGCGACGACGGCGGCCCCAAGGCGGCGTCGTCGAGTGATGTGAGTCATTCTTTCTCCTGGTTCAGTTGGTGCGGGTGATTTGTTGGGAGGGGGTTCTCAGCGCCAGCGGGCGATGGCGAATTTTTCGACCTGGTTCGCTCCGAGATAGGCGATGACGCCTACGGCAATGGCACACAGGGATGCGCCCCACAGTTGGGTCATGTTCAGACGGTCGAGAGCGTTGGCGAGGACTAAGGCGAGCCCTTCAGTGCCCATCAGGAACTCGCTGATGAGCGCGGCAGCGAAGGCGGCGGCTGCGGAGATTCGCATTGAGGTGGCCAGCGCTACCGTGGAGGCCGGCACCGCGAGCAGCCGGTAGCGGTTCCAGCGGGTGGCGCCGTTCACGTCGAACAAGTCGTCGCCGTTGGCCGGGACATCTTTGAGTCCCGTGCCGACGAGTACGAACGTCGGGAAGAAGCAGACCATCGCGCAGATGATCCACGCCGTGGTGTCGGAGTACCCGAAGATACGCGCGAGAACGGGAATCAGCGCAACGAACGGTACCGCGCGGATGACCAGGGCCAGTGGCGTCAGCGACGCTCCGAAGACCGGCCACAACCATGATAGAGACGCGAACAAATACCCAGCGCCAACACCGACCACAAACCCAATGACCGCGGTGCGCAGAGTCAACAGCAGCGGGAAGAAGAAATCCCCCGGTGCCCCGGCGATGGTCTGCACGATCGACACCGGGCCAGGTAAGAGGAACGGGTTGACGTTGAGCGCGATGATCAGCAACTGCCATGCGATGAGGATCGCGATGACCGCCCACCACCGGCTGATGAAACGAGTCACGATTGTCATGCGAACCGCCTTGTAGCCATCTGCTGCAGCAGAGCGAAAACGCCGAACCCGACCATTGCCATCAGCGTCGAAAGAAGAGCGCCGGCCCACAACAAAGGGATGTCGTAGTTCTGCGAAGAGGACAGGATGATGAGCCCAACGCCGCGCGGGGCGCCGAACCATTCGCCGAGAACGGCGCCGAGTACGGCCCCGGGGGCGGCGAGCTTGAGTGCGTCAGCCAGCCCGGGGATCGCTGCTGGGAGCTCCAGGCGCAGGAGCCGGTCACCGCGGCTGCTGCCGAGCACAGAGAAAAGATCCTGGGTGGCCGCCGTCGCGGCGGCGAACGCGCGGGTGGCCGCCGCGTAGGCGGGAAAGAATGCAGCGATGGCAGAGACAGCAACGGGGGCATTCTCCCTGCCGACGAGGACGATCATCACCGGCGCGATGGCTACCTGCGGAATCGCATGTATCACCGCGGCGAACCGGTCCAAGCCGGGACGAGTCACCAGCAGCGCCTGCCGGGCTGCGGCGATCACCACGCCAAGCCCCCCGCCGATGATGAGCCCGAGCAGTGCGGAGGTCGCGGTGGCGCCCACGGCTCCCAGCAGCAAATTCGCGCGGAACGGGGCGAAGATGGTCGCGACCACCGTGCTGAGGGCGGGGAATGCCGGCCCGAAGACCTGGAATCTGCCGAGCAACTCCCACCCAATGCAAAGGATGATGGCGCCAGCGACGATCTGCAGGGACTGGGCTCGAGAAGTTCTCACGATTCGACCTTCTGCTCGTCATGGTCAAGGAGGCGGATCAGCTCGCTGCTGAGTTCGGTGAAACGCGCGGACTCCATCGACTCCGTGGTCCGAGTGCGAGGGATGTCGACGGTGATCTCTTTCACGATGCGGCCAGGGCGGGTGCCCATGACGATGACTCGGTCAGCGAGTAGGAGCGCTTCGTCGACGGAGTGAGTGACCATGACGGTCGTCACGCCGGTTTCCGCCCAGATACGTGCAAGCTCGAAGTTGAGGCGGCGGCGAGTGATCTCATCCAGCGCACCGAATGGCTCGTCCAGCAGCAGCAAGTCGGGTCGCAGAACCAGCGAGCGGGCGATGGCCACACGTTGACGCATGCCACCGGACAGCTGCTTGGGCCGGGCATTCTCGAAACCTCTGAGACCGACGAGGTCGACAAGCTCCTGCACGCGGGCGGAGTCGGACTGGAGGTGTGCGAGACGGTAGGGCAGCGCGATGTTTTCGCTGACGGTCGCCCACGGCAGTAGCGCATGCTCCTGGAATGCAACGCCCAGGCGGTGCTCCTTGATGAGGCTGGCGGGCGGGCGACCTCCGACTGTGGCTGTGCCTTCGGTGGGATCTTCAAGGCCGGAGATGATGCGCAACAGAGTGCTTTTGCCGCAGCCGGACGGGCCGAGCAGTGCGACGAACTCGCCGTCGGCGATGGTGGCCTTGACGTGGGAAAGCGCGGTGAGGGATTCGTTCCGGCGTATCTTGAAGGTCTTGCTGACGTCGCGCAGTTCGATGGCTGCGGAACCGCCTGCGTCGTTGCGTTGCGGGGTGCTCATTGCGTCCTTCCGGGTGCGTGGGGCGTGGGTGCTCATTCGTTCGCCTCCAAGTTGTGTGAGAGATGGGTGAGGTGCTCAGCGGCTGAGTCGAAGAGCACGGTGATCTCCTCCAACGCGCGGGTGGGAAAGTTTCGGCCGGGACGTCCGTTCGCTAGTGTCCGTGCACTGCGGTCCCTTCCGATATCGAGCCCGTAGAAGGCCAGTTGCATCGACGTGGTCGGCAGGTGTCCACTTCCGGCGCCTTGCCCGTCGATGATGAGTTCGATGTCTGCTGCGTCGAGACCTGCGTGCTCAGATGCTTGCGGCGTCTGCAGGTTGTTGTACGGGCCGATCACATTAGTTGTCCCCAGCTCGCGGCCGTCGCCTGCGGCGCCGTTATCGGAGAACACCGCGATGATGGTGTTCTCCATTTGCCCAGCGTGCTCAAGCCACTCCACGAGCCGGCCGATCTGCGCATCGGTGTGCTCGAGGAATCCGGCGTATGCCTCTTGAGCGCGCGCGGCCAAGGCGCGCTGGTCCGCGGTGAGGTCATCCCACACAGGCACGGTGTCGTCGCGTCCGGTGAGCTGGGTTCCTGGCGGGGTGACGCCGAGCTCTTGCTGGCGCGCATGGCGGCGGGCGCGGGTCCGGTCCCAGCCATCGTCGTACCGCCCGCGGTACCGGTCGACCCATTCGCCTGGCACCTGCAACGGCGCGTGGGTGGCTCCGAACGCGAGCTGCAGGAAGAACGGGTCTTCTGCGCGGTAGCCGACGTGGTCGGTGAGATAGCCGATGGCGTTGTCGACGAGGTCGGAGCTGAGATGGTATTCCGGGTCGCACTCTCCGGTGGCGGGGCTGTTGGTCCCGGTACAGCTCTGGTAGGTATCGATCCGAGGCGCCGCCAAGGAACCCGTAGAACCGGTCGTAGCCGCGGGCGAGGGGCCAATTGTGGAAGGGGCCGGCGGGTCCGAGCTCGTCCTGCGGCGCGAGGTGCGACTTTCCGACCATGTACGTGCCGTAACCGCGTCCGCGGAGCACGGACGGCACGGTCTGCATGTCGCGGGGCAGCTCACCGCGAGCATTGGGGAACCCGCTGTCGCCGACAGCGAGGAACCGAATCCCGACGCTGTGGTGGTTTCTGCCGGTGAGCAAGCTGGCCCGGGTCGGAGAGCACAGCGGCGTCACATGGAAGGTGTTGAAGCGGACTCCTGCGCGAGCCAATGCATCGATATGCGGTGTACGGATCTCCGACCCGAAGCAACCGAAGTCTGACCATCCGGTGTCATCGAGCAGCACCACCACGATGTTGGATGCGCCCTCCATACGCGGTGTCTTCGGCTCCCACCACCGTTGGGACTCGGCTGCGGTTGCTGCGATGCGACCGGTCATGATGCGTCGACCCCGGCACCGGCGGCGGCGCGACGCTCCTGGATGGAAGCTTCCAACGCGTCCAGCCACGCGTGACTCGACGAAATGGTGGCTGGAGTAGCGTCCCGCCACGCCTCATCAACGTTGTGGCGAGGCTGCTCAAGCACCCGGGTGCCGGCGGTCTCCGGCTTCTCATACCTGCCGAAGTAGTCATCGATTGCGGCAGAGAGCTCCAACGTCAGCGACGCGTTATCCGGATAGTCGATGACATTCGTCGTCTCCCGGGGGTCCGCGCGCAAGTCGAACAGCTGGTCAGGGCCTTCCGGATATCTGCGAACGAGTTTATGTCGCGGAGTGCGCACCATCCGCAAGTTCCCATACTCCACAAACACGTCCTCACGGGCACCGGGGAACCGTTCGCCTGTCAACGTATCTGCGTAGCTGCGGCCCGGGTACGGGGTATCGATACTCTCCGGCGTCTCACACCCGGCGATATCGAGGATGGTCTGGAACGTGTCGGTGTGATTCACGTTCTCGATGCGGCGCTGGCGCCCGAGCATGTGGCCGGGCCGGTTGACGATGAGGGGAATGCGAATGGACTCGTCCAACACGTTGTACGGGAGCGTCGCGTTCCCCTTCCCCCACAGGCCATGGTGCCCAGCGTTCAGGCCGTGGTCGCTCGTGTAGATGACCGCGGTCGACTCGCGCAGCCCGAGCGCGTCGAGCTCATCCAGGACTCGCCCGACCTGCTCATCGATGTCGGTGACAGCGCCGTAGTACTGCGCCAACGCTTCGCGCGGGTCATTGCGGGACGAGTAAAGAGACTCAGAGCGCTGACGACCAAACGGGTAGGTGACATCCTGGGGAATGTCACGGAACGTCGCGTCACGGTACTGGTCGACGAGGCGGTCAGGCACATCGGTCCACGGACTGTGGGTCGCCAGATGGCCAATAACCAGGAAGAACGGCTGCTCCCGGTCGTGCTGGCGGAGGAACTCAACGCCGTGGTCCGTGATCGCCTGACGATTGTAGGCACGCTCGGCCGAAGGGGTGAGGGGCCACGGCGATCGGTACGCGGACGCCTCTGAAACCGGTGCGGACCTGCAGTACCAATAGTCGAAGCCGCGAGGGACCTCTTCTTCACGGCCGAGATGCCACTTGCCCGACAAGGCGGTGACGTATCCATTTCCCTGCAGCACCTCAGGAAGAAGGTTCTCCCCCGCCAGCCACGACACATCCCGCACCTCGGGGTCCGCGGAGGACAGGTAATCATGTACCCCGTGCTGCGAGGGTAGACGTCCGGTGAAAAACGACGCACGTGCGGGCGAGCACACCGGGCTTGTGGTGTAGGCGTTCTCGTAGACCACGCCAGTGTTCGCCAAGTGATCGAGCGTTGGCGTGCGCAGTTCCGAGTTGCCATAGCAGCCCGCAGCCCACTGCGCGTGATCATCCGTAAGAAAAACCACGATGTTCGTTCTCATAAGTCCCTCTCCACATCGATGAGTTGAACGATAGAGTAAAGGTTGGACATCTGGATGTCCAACCCATTTCAAGCTTGTTTCGGTTCTCAAGCTCCGCGACAAGGCTGCTGATCGAAGGATCAACGATGATGAGCGTTATGGCTTTTAGAACTGGGAAGGCGACATGGCGATGAAGACGATGCGCACGCAGGCGGTTGACGCGTTGCGCGAGATCATCCAGGAGCAGTATCGGCCGGGCGAAAAGCTGCCTGCGGAACCGGACCTTGCCAAACAGCTGAGCCTCAGCCGTAACACCATCCGCGAAGCCATCGCCCAACTCGTGCATGAGGGCCGCTTGGACCGCAAGTGGGGGGTCGGCACCACAGTTCTTTCCCCAAGAGCACAGGCGGCGTTCAGCGTGACCGATGTCGGACCCATCCGCCAGATCATCGAAGCATCCGGACACCAGCCTGGCCTGCTGCGGTTCCACACCGAGGTGGTGGACGCAACGGATGACGTCGCCGCCGAACTCGAACTCGAACACAACGAGAAGGCACTGTATATCGAGCGGCTCTTTGCGGTCGACACAACACCCGCTGTCTGGCTGCGCGATTGGTGTCGCACCCACGTCGGCGACACAGCCATCGACGTCTCCGCTCTTGAAGACATCAGCGTGGACCTGCCGACGCTCTTCCGTGAGCAGACTGGACAGGTGTTGGACCGATTGGAGGGCCGCATTGACGCAGTAGCGCGTTCCGGGGACTTCGCCACCGCTGGGCATCTGGACACGCCGCTCGTGCAAATATCTCAAAACGTCGTTACCAGCGACGATCTGTCCCTGGTCTACTCCATCGTCCAGTTCGACACCGCCGTGGTCGACCTGAACATCCACCGGCAGTTCGGCCGCCGCTAACCCACCTGACGGGGCACTACAGCGCGACGTCCTCACATGCCGCAGAGGTACCGCCGCGGTAGGGCGCTGCCAGTATTCGCGCCTACCGCGCGCAGCGGCTGTCGCAGAGGGTGCGAGGGTCGACTGGTGCCGCGAAGGGCGGCCGCGCGAACGTCGTGCCTGAACTTGTCCGCCATCCGGCGAGGCGGCGGAACATGTCAACACACCATCGGCAGCTCGGTGCGCGGACTCCGGTTAGCGGCCGACCGACGTCGACGGCGTCCGAACGCGGCTCGCTCGCGCGGACTCGCTTCGATTTGATTGACACATCAATCTCAACGGCTATATGGTTGACGCGTCAATCAAAAATACGCAGGCATAGTCAAGAGGAGCAGATCCCATGCAGTTCGGCATTTTCGGAATCGCTGACATCGCCCCCGACCCACACACGGGTTATACCCAGTCGGAGCATGAGCGGATCAGTAATGTGGTGAAGATCGCGCAGCGCGCGGATGAGCTCGGCTTGGACGTGTTCGCATTCGGCGAGCACCACAACCCGCCCTTCGTGGCGTCTTCTCCGTCATCGATGCTGGCCCACGTGGCGGCCCTGACGGAGAACATCATCCTGTCCACGTCGGTGACGCTGATCACGACGAATGATCCTGTCAGGCTCGCCGAGGACTACGCGTTCGTGCAGCATCTGGCCAAGGGGCGGCTGGATCTCATGCTCGGGCGAGGGAACACGGTGCCGGTGTATCCGTGGTTCGGGAAGAACATCCAGGACGGCATCCCGCTCGCGCTGGAGAACTACAACCTGCTGCACCGGCTGTGGCGAGAGGACGTGGTGGACTGGGAGGGGCGATTCCGCACGGCGTTGCAGGGCTTCACCGCGACTCCGCGTCCGCTCGACGATGTGCCGCCGTTCGTCTGGCATGGGGCGATCCGCACGCCGGAGATCGCCGAGCAGGCCGCGTTCTACGGCAACGGATACTTCGCGAATCACATCCTCGCCCCCAACTTCCACTTCAAGCCCCTCGTCGATTTCTACCGGCAGCGGTTCGAGCACTACGGGCACGGCCCCGCCGCGCACGCGATCGTGGGTTTGGGTGGGCAGGCGTACATCGCAAAGAAGTCCCAGGACGCCTACGACCGGTTCCGGCCGTACTTCGAGAACTACCCCATGTTCCGTGGCAGCAAGCTCGAGGACTTCGCCACGCAGACTCCGCTGAGCGTGGGGAGCCCTCAGGAGATCATCGACAAGACGCTCACGTTCCAGGAGGGATTCGGGGACTACCAGAGGCAGCTGTGGAATGTCGACGCGCTGTCTCTGCCGCTTGACATGGTGCTGGAGCAGGTCGAGCTGCTGGCCACCGAGGTCGTGCCGGTGCTGCGGAAGGAGATGGAGTCCCGCCGAGCACCGGGAACACCGGGTGCGCCCACCCACGCGTCTTTGGTGAAGGCGAAGTACGGTGCCGCCGAACCCCGTCAGCCACGCCCGAACCCGAACCGCGGCGACAACCTCTCCGGAACGTCCCCCTACCAGGACAGCGACCCTCTGGTACAAGCGCGCTTCCCGCTGGCGGTCTGACGTGAGCAGCGAACACACCGAACCGGCCGCTGCGCGACTCGTGGTGATCAGCTCCGGGGTATCCGATCCCTCGACGACGCGGATGCTCGCCGAGCGGATCGCTCAGGCGGCCATCGATCACATCCGCCGTTCGGGCGGGCAGGCGACCGTGTCCTTCATCGACCTGGCACCGATCGCTGCGGACATCGCACGCTCGATCGTCATCGGGACCCCCACCGAACCGGTCCAGAAGGCCATCGAGCAGGTCGCGGCGGCCGACGCGCTCATAGTGTCCACACCGACATACAAGGCCGGAATCAGTGGACTGTTCAAATCGTTCATCGACGTGCTCGACAACGACTTGATCGTCGCAACCCCCACGATTCTCGCGGCCACCGCCGGAACCGCCCGGCACGCGATGGTCGTCGACGAACAGCTCCGGTCACTGTTCGCATTCCTGCGAGCCCTACCGGTTCCGACATCGCTGTTCGCCGCACCCGAGGACTGGGCAGACCCCGCCCTCGGAAAACGCATCAACCGAGCCGCAGCAGAACTGGCACAACTCGTACGGCTCGGGGCCCGAGACGCCATCGCAAACGCCGGATGGGACGGCTACAACCACCAGTTCGACGGTAACGCAACCCGCGCGGACCGAACCGCGAACGACGTGGACTTCGACACCGATCTCATGCGACTCGCCGCCGGCGGACGCTGACACCCCTGCTTCACACCAGCAACCGCAAGAACGGAACCCACTCCATGATCGTCATCACCTGGATCATCACGGGCCTCGTCGCCGCCGTCAACCTCGCCGCCGGAGCCGGCAAGATCTTCACCCCATGGGAGAAGTTGTCCGCGCAGATGCCCTATACAGAGACAGTCGGGAAGGGCCCAACCCTCCTCGCCGGGTGGGCCGAGGTCATCGGCGCGATCGGCCTGGTTGTGCCGAACATCCTCGCTCACACCGTCCCGGGATGGGAATGGGCGAAGTGGGTCTCGTTCGCTGCCGCTATCGGCCTGGCCCTCGTGCAAAGCCTGGCAATCGGCGTGCACCTCAGACGCAACGAGAAGATCACCGCGAACATCATCCTGCTGCTCGCTGCAGTCGTTGCTGCGGTACTCATCGCCCTGACCTGATCACCGCCCTCAGCGCTGCGGACGCCCCCACCGCGACCGTCGTCGGCGCCGACCAACCCCAGCCGCTCCGCAGGCTTCTACTTGAGGCAACGGGTTTGCCAGCGCACTGCCGGACCCCGCCCCGGAACGCAGCTTCATTCTGTTGGACGCCACCGCGGTACCAAGAGGCGCATGGCAGCACTGATGGAAATCGTTGACGGCGGCCACCGTCTTCTCGCCGCCATCGTGCACTGTCGCAGGCGATGAGAACGGGGTGGGCTCCGGCGATGCCGGGGCCCACCCCCTCGTCTTCTCGACGTCAGTCGGCGCGTGCCGCCTCGGCGACCAGCGCGGTGTCGACGAACTGCTCGAATCGAACGATGAGCCCGCCTCGCACGATGAAGTGATGCGCGACGCGGACGGCGAGGTGCTTGCCCGTGCCACGGTGAGTGGCGGTATAGCGGGCGAGCACGACGACGTTCTCGCCGTCGACGACGTAGGCGTCGTCGTGTGCAGTCCATCCGTCCCAGTCACGACCAAGGACCTCCATCACGTTCGACGTGACGCCCTCCGGAGTGCGGTACGTCCCGGCCAGCGGGAATCCCGCCATCTCGGTCCACTCGACGTCGGGCGCCATCGTCGCACGCAGCGCCTCGAGATCGCCTGCCGCAGACGCGAGATACTGGCGGCGGACCACGTCGCGCGGCGATTCGGATGCCGCGAAGTGGACGTTCTCGTTCAGCCCCATGTCATCTCACCCTTCGCGACCTTCGGCCCGATCTGGGCAGCGATCAGCATCCCGGAATCGGGATACTTCGCAACAAGCTGGGCGGTGGCGGCCGCGCCGTCCGCGGCAGCGGCGACGATCTCCTCGAACGCGTGCAGGTAGCCGCGCGTGTAGTCGATCGCCGAGGCATCGTTCGCGGTGCCTGGGAGACGGTGGCCGGCGATCACCAGTTCGGGGTCGAGCGTGGCCATCTGGTCGAGCAGCGCCACCCACGCTGCGCGCTTCTCAGGTGTGGCGGTGTCTGCGGTCCAGACATGCTCCTGCTGGAACAGCAGCACTCCGCCGAGGATCGCCCGGTCTTCCGCGTTCCAGAGGTAGTGACGGTCGGGCAGGATGTCGCTGCCCCCGCGCAGCTCGAGCCGCTGGCCTTCCAGCTCGAGGAAGCCCGTGGTCAACGGCGAGATCTCGACGCGGCGCGTCGGCAGGTTCGCACCCAATACCGCCCACGCTGCGAGCTTGCCGTCGAACGACGCCGCGATGTGTTCGATCACCAGCGGGGTGGCGACGACGGTCGCCTCGGGGAACGCGTCGACGATGGCCTCGAGGCCGAAGTAGAAGTCGGGGTCGGCATGGCTCACGAAGACGGTGGTGAGTCGCTTGCCGGAGTCGAGCACAGCGGCGACGAGACGGTGACCGTCGGCGCGCGTGAATCCGGCGTCCACGAGAAGCGCATCGGTCTCGCCCGTGACAAGCACTGCAGTCTTGTTCGGCGAACCGACGGGGAAGTCGAGGTCGAAGACCTCATAGCTGAGTGACATCTGGAAGCCTTCCTGTCGGAGCCCCCGGTGACGGAGGACGACCGCGTCGATCGCGGCACGGAATACAAGAAGGCTGAGCCGTCAGCTATTCCCGGGGCGGGACACAGTGGCGAGATCAGATCACGGCATGACAGGAAGGGCCGCAGCGGCATTCTTACTGATGGCGCGTACGGCTTCAGCGAACACTACGCGCTGGTCGGCGGTGAGGACGTCGAGAAGATAACGTTCGATGCCGCGAGCGTGGATCACGCTGACGGTCGTCACGATCTCGCTGCCATGGGGCGTCAGTTCGATAAGCTGCACCCGCTTGTCGGTCGGACAGGTCCGGCGCGAGACCAGACCCTTGGCTACCGCGCGCTGCACCAGCCTGGTCGCACCCCCTGAAGTCAGCACACGCGACTGCGCGATGCCGCGCACGGCGATCCCCCCATCGCCTGCGCGGGCGACGATCAACAGGAGCTCGTAGAGGCTGTGATCGATCCCGGCCTCCGCCTCGATCGCTGCCCCAAGGATGAACTCCAGTCGATTCGCCGCGCCGAGCAGTCGTCCGAAGACGAGGATGCGCGGATCGTTCGCAGCGTCTTCAGGGGTCTCGAACCGCTCTTCTGGCTCCACGCCCCCACACTACGCAGTCAGGTGTGAGCGCAGAGCTAAAGCGGCGTGCTCCATCGCACTCAGCTGAGCCGGCGTCAATGCATCGACGAAGGTCTCCTGAATAGCCCAAAGATGAGGTGCGGAAGCTCGCCGAAAGGTCGCTGATCCGCCTTCCGTCAAGACAGCTTCTGCACCACGACTGTCCGTCGCGCACTCTTCTCGGCCAATCAGCCCGCGCTTCTGCATCCGACCCAGGTGATGTGAGAGCCTGCTCCGTTCCCACCCGACCTGCTCGGCGAGTGCAGAGGAGCGAATGCGCCGCCCGGGGGCTTCCGACAGGGCAAGGAGGACGGCGTAGTCCCCGGTGGAGAACCCGGACTCTTCCTGCATGCGGGACTCTATCGCACTGCGCACCCGCTCCGCGGTCTCGATGAAGACCCGCCATGACCGCAACTGATCCGCTGTCGGTGAGCGTCGCCCACCGGGTTTCGAAACAAGAGCGTCCATGAAATCTCCTTCGGTTGACACATCAACGGTATCATCACATTATTGACACATCAATTAAATCGATCCGGAGCTGGAACGTGGAATCGCAGCCTTTGGAGTTCGGTTTCAATTCGTTCGGCGACGTGCCGTCGCAAGGCGGTGTGCTTGTCGGTGATGCAGAGGCCGTGAGACTGCTGATCGATGAGGCGCGGCTCGCGGAGTCGGTGGGGCTGGACATCTTCAGGGTCGGGGAACGATACCGCACGGGTCTCGTTGATTCGGCGACGCCGGTGCTGCTGGCCGCGATCGCCACGGCGACGACGATCAAGCTCGGGACGGCCGTCACTGTCCTCAGCACGAACGCTTCCGCCGTGAGGAACAGTGCCAGCAATCACGCGAACCTGGAGTCCCGGCCTCGCGCCTGAAGCATCACGGGGAATCTCGCCCCGCTGACGAATGGCCCCCTCCGCGGCGAGGAGTTCGATCGCGCGGCCGCGGTTGCATCGGGTGTTAGGTCGGAAGGCGGCGCACTGATTCAGCAAGTCTCGACTACGCGCCGGCGTGAAGTCAGAACTCCCCGATGGCGAGTCCGAGGCGGAGGTAGAGGTCGGTCACGGCTTCGTTGTTCACGCGGTACTTGACCCAGATACCCTTACGAGACTCGCCCGCCGTCATCGGCGGGTCGGCGATGACGAGGCCGGCGGCTTCGAGTTCGTTCAGTCGGGGCTGGATGGTGGTGGGTCCGAGTTCGAGGGCGTCGCAGATGGGGCCGACGGTGACGTCGGGGTGGGCGCGGAGATAGCGGAGGATCGCTGCTTTGACGAGGTTGCCGAGGAGTGCGATGGGGTCCTGGGCGTCTTCGGAGCCCGCTGGTTGCGCGAGTCGGGGCATGGATGCAAGTCTGGCGCACGGTTGCCCACGAGTCCAGGAAGCCACCCGACTTAGTTGTTTACATTGAACCCACACTGTTATAACGTGTGGACATGATTCGGACGGGCGCCGCTGTTGGACAACGTGCGAGTTTCGTGCCGTCAACCTTGTCCCCCAAACTGCCGACAGACAAGATCCTGATGATGGGGATAAAATCTCCGCCCACTGGTCCGGACTCGACCGGATCCTCCACAACAGCTAGTTTCGGGCGAGTTATCCACAACCTGGCGCTCGAACCTTTTCCAGCATCGTGGAGCGTGCGTAGGATTCGGTCACGGCGACCGTGGCCCAAGCTGTTCCGTCCGTGCACGGTGGCTGTCCTGAAGGATCGGGAGGGCTGAACCGTCATGAGCCAGACTTCCGGGCGACGCGGACTGCTGTGGGCGATCATCGGCGGTTTGGTGCTGATCGCGGGGATCGTGGCGATCATCGTCGCGTCGTCCCTGGCGCAGCGGGAGCCAGGGCCGACTCCGACCTCCGACGGCGGCTCGACGGCGCCCGCACCGACCGTGAGTGAGGGGCGGGCCGGCGAGTTCGTTGATCCCACGGCATCGGGGGCGGGCTGGGTTCCAGAACCGATCACGACGGATGCCGACATCTATATCCGCGCCGCGCTCGAAGCCGCCTCCACGTTCGACACGACGAAGAGCGCCCGTGAGGAATGGCTCGACTACATCAACGCCTGGTTTACACCCGACACCCGCTACACGTCCGCGGGTGATAAACAGGCGGCAATGGAAGCGTCCCAAGTGGAACTGCGCCAGGGTGTTGTGCTTCCGCAGGAGGAGTGGGATTCGCTTGCCCGTGAGGAAGGCAGGGTTGTGGCGACGGCGGCGGGGGATCTCGCCTACGTCCCTGTTACTGACGACTCGTCGGGGGACATGTCGATCGGGACTTCGGATGTGACGCTGACCTTCACCCGCAGTGACGGGGACGGTGGCGAGACGTCGTATGAGGAGCAGGTGCGAGTGAGCGTGCAGGTTCTCTGCGGGCCCGGCTCGGTGCCGACGCCGGGTTCGGCGCAGCGGGCCGGGGATTGCAAGGTGGTCCGCTTCTTCACGGAGCCGTTGGAGCCCTGACATGGGAGCCCCGGTGATCGCCGCCGCAGCCCTCAACTCGAGGACTGGCCGGAAGATCCTGGCAGGGGCGTTGATCGGCTTCACCGTTGTGATCGCCTTCTTGGTGACGCCGTTGATCGCCGTTCCGTTCGCGATCGCGGGCAGCGCATCGGCCGGCACGGTCACACAGGTGGATGCTGCACCTCAGGTGTCTGGCGAGTGGGGGCTTCCGCTGGCCGGCGGATACTCCAAGGGCCGCGGGTTCGGGTACAACCCGGTGCAGGGCTGCGGCTACTGCTCGACGAACCATCAGGGCTACGACATGGCCCAAGGCTGCGGCGCCACCGTCTTCGCCGCGGGACCCGGTGAGGTGATCACCGCGGGGTCGTATCAGGGCTACGGGAATACGGTGCGCATCAACCACGGGGGTGAGATCGTCACGCTGTACGGGCACATGCAGTGGGAGTCGCTCCGCGTCTCCCTCGGCCAGCAAGTCATTGCCGGCACGCCCCTGGGCGCGGAGGGCAACACCGGCAAGTCGTTCGGCTGTCACCTGCATTTCGAAGTCCGTAAGTCCGGAACTGCGGTAGCTCCGGAGCCGTTCATGGCCGGTCTCGGCCTTCCTCTGAAGTAGTCCACTGAGCAAGGAGCATGACCATGTCCCCACGCACCGTCCCGGTTGATGTCGACGTCCCCGACATCCAGCCGGACTTCTCCGCCCCGTTCTTCCAAGGCTTCCAAGTCATCGCGTCCTATGTCCTCGCAGGCGCGATGCTGGTGGTGCTGATCATGCTGATCATCGCGGGCGCCGCCCTCGCGTTCCGGGGGCTCGCGTCCGACAGGGTCCGCACGTGGGCGGGCGAGAACATCCTGTGGATCTTCATCGCCGCCGCGGTCTTGGGCGGCGCGTCCGGCTTGTTCGCGTGGTTCGTCAACTTCGATTTCGGCTTCTGATGAACCTGCAGCGCGCCCTTCGCCTGGGCATCGCCGTGGGTTTTGTGCTGGTGCTCGGCTCGGGCGGCGCGGCACAGGCGACGACTACGGATCCCGGCACTCCCGTGCCGATGGCGGCGGTCGGCGGTGAGCCATGGTCGGCGCCCGCCTACCCGGTGGATTGCCAGAGCGCGAGCGCACAGGTGACCTGTACGCCAACCGATCCCGGCAAGGTGACCGCGCAGCAATGCTTCATGGCTGTCTCGATGGCTGGGCAGAGCGCCACTGTGTGCACTACGTACGAGGGTCATGTGCAGGCGATCCAGGCAGACGGCGGCCGTCCGCTTCTGGTGAAGTACGGCTGCAGTCTCGGGGATGTCGTGTGCGCCACGTTTGAGAACGCGGGCCGGGGCATGGCGTTGTCGGCGACGGGGATGATGTTCCTGGTTGCGGACAATATGCGGTTCGATACCAGCACGTTGCTGTGGTCGGCGGCGGTGGAGCAGTGGTCGTTCTGGCAGTGGGCGATCTTGATCATTACGTTCGGGGCGATGGTGTGGGCGATCGCCGCTGCCGTGGTCTCCGGTGACCGGGCTGAGCTTGTGGGCGCGCTGGTGCGGTCGTTCATTGCGGTCCCGGCGGTGGCGATCACGTTGTGGTTGACCGGGCACCTGCTGAACGCGGTCGATGAGATGACGTGGTACATCCTGAACGGTGAGGGTGCGTCGAGTATCTACTCCACCTTGCAGTCGGTGATGTGGGCTGGTGGGCAGGCGAATTACTTCTTCGCGTTCCTCATCCACGGGCTGCTCATGCTGGGGATGCTGTTGCTGATGCTGGTGTTCGCGTTCCGCAACATCGTGCTCGCGGCACTGATCATGGTGGGCCCGGTGGCGTGGATGCTATTTCCGGTGCGGAGCATCGGCCCGCAATGGGTGGTCCGGTACGTGTCCGCCGTGATCGTGCTGCTGCTGACCGGGCCGCTCACGATCGGCTTCGTCACACTGATCGTCAACGGGCTGGCGAGCGTGAAGACGATCTGGAACCCGCAGTCCTGGCCGCTGCTGGTCGGTCTGGTGTTGGTGGCGTTCGCGCCGTTCGCGATCTTCGGACTGTTCAGCTTCGCCGGCGCCGTCGCCGCCGACGGGGTCGGGTCCCGACTCGGCGCGCACGGCGGCCGGATGGCGAGCAACGCCGCCCGCGGCGCCGCCCGCATCCCCACCCGGCTCGGCGGCCTGCCCTCCGGTATCCGCCCCGCCGGCAACCACCCGTCGACCACCGGACCATCCGCGAAACCCGCCACCACGCGGCCGGCCTCCACCGGTGCACCTGCCGGTGCGCCGAAGCCGGCGCAGTCCCGCTCGACCGGCCCGAACGAGACGCGCACCGCGACCTCGACGCAGCAGACGCCCGCGCGCCCGCCGTCACCTGGAGCGGCGGCTCCGCAACCGCCGAAGACCGATAGGAGTTCGTCATGACCGCCACCCCCGAGTACGCGCGTCCGGTGCGATTGCCGCGTCGGTCACGGCAGGGAGTTGTGATGGGCATGGACCCGTGGCAGATCGCGTTCCTCACCACCGCCGCGCTGGTTCTGCTGGTGTTCGTGAACCGGTTCGGGCCGCTCGGGCTGCTGTATGGGGCGCCGTTGTACCTGCTGTTCGGGATCACCGCGCTGACCAGCATCCGCGGCGTCTCGACTCCCCGGATGGCCGGGCTGTGGCTGATGAAGCACGCCCGCCACACCGTCGGCGCCACCACCCACACCTTCCGTCCGGAGCGTCCCCGACTAGTCGGCACCCTGAACCTGCCTGGCACCCGGGCGTCGATCCAGTTGTGGGAGGAGAACCACGTCGCCGCGGTCTACAACCCGCACGACCGGTCGGTGTCGGTGATCGCCGAGCTGGAGGTGCAGGGGTTTCTGATGCACGATCTGCCGGAGCGGTTCGATCTCGCCGAGCAGTTCGACCGGGTCCTCGGCCCGTTCACGCAGCGGCCCGGCATCAAACGGGTGACGTTGCAGGAACGAACCCTGCCGACCACGATCCGCGCCGCCCGCGAACACTACGACACCGTCCGACGCCTCCGCGCTCTCAACCCGGACTCGCCGGTCGCCCACAACTATGAGGAGGTGATGGACCGGTCGGAGCGGTTCGAGGTCGCCCACCGCAACTACCTGATCCTCACCCTGGATCTCCTGGCGCTCGGTGCGCAGTTGAAGGCGCTCGGCGGCGGGAAGGACGCGATCATCGCGCTCGCGCAGATCGAGGGCGGCAACCTCGCCGACGCGCTCACCGCCGCGAAGATCACGGTGCGCCGCTGGCTGTCACCCCGCGACGTCACCGCGCTGGGCCGGTTGGCGTTTGACCCCGAGTTCGCCGCGAACGTGCAGAACCGGCCCGACGAGGTCGCCGGGGTGGACCCGGCCGGGATCGGTCCGATGTACCTGGACGAGCCGAAGGGCCGCAACGGGATCGTGGTGACCGACTCCGCCGTGCACACCACGATGTGGGTGCACGAATGGCCCCGCTCCGACTCCCCCGTCGGGTTCCTGTCCCCGGTGGTGTTCGCCCGCCACCCGCACACCGGGGACGCGATCACCCACATCTTCTCCATCGTCCTCACCCCCGTCCCGGTCAGTAAGGCGCTGAAGCGGATCCGGGATGAGAAGAAGGTGTGGCGCGGCAACGAGAAGCTGCGCGCGAAGCGGGGTGCGGACGGGTCGGCGGCGGATGCCGCGGACTGGCGGGCGTTGGAGCAGCAGGAGCAGGAGATCGCCAACGGGCACGGCGAGTTCCAGTACGGCGCCTACCTCACCATCACCGCCCCCGACGAGGAACGCCTCGATCAGGCGATCGCGGGAATGCGGAACGCCCTGTCACGGGCCGGCATGGAGGCGCAGATCCTGTACTGCCAGCAGGCCGAAGCGCTGATGGTCAACGCTCTCCCGGTCGGGTTGGGGATGAAATGATGACCCGCCACGCCGCCACCTTCACCCCCGCCGGGCTCACCCGCCGGCAGAAACGCGACCTGCAACGCGAGATCACCCGCGCCTCGCAGGAGGAGAAGCCGCCCCGCTCGACCCGGCGGGACCGGGGATTGCCGGAGCCGGCGGTACCGGGACCGTTCGGGCCGGGCATCACGCAGGGCGGGTACTGGAATCTGGCGAAGACGTGGATCCCCGCCCATCAGGCCACCTCGCAGCACATCGCCGGGATCTACCCGTTCGTCGCCGACAGCGGCCTCGGCCACCGCGGCCCCATCCTCGGCGTCGACCTCAACGCCGACGCACTGTGGCATTTCTCACCATGGGAGGCGTACGTCGACACCACCGAACGCGGCACCTTCTCCACCAACATCCTGGTGCTCGGCGCCTATCGGGGTGGGAAGTCAGCGACAGTGAAGACCCTCGTCACCCGGTCCATCGCGTTCGGCCACCAGGTCGTGGTGCCGTCCGATCCGAAGGGGGAATGGGTGGCGGTCGCCGAAGCGATCCCCGGCGGCCGGGTGATCCGGCTCGGCGGCGGCACCGGCTCCCGCCTCAACCCGCTCGACCGCGGCCCCCGGCGTACCGACACCAGCGATGAGCAGCACGAGCAGATGGTGCATCAGCGCCGCATCGGCACCCTCATCGCGCTCATCGAGATGACCCTCGGCGGCCGGCTCACCGCCGTCGAACACGCCGCCATCCTCGACGCCCTCGACCGCTGCATCACCCGCACCGGCGACCACCCCACCCTCCGCGGCGTGTATGAGGAGCTCGGACACTTGGCCGGGGACACGGAGGCGGCGTTCCGGGCGGCGGAGGGGGCGATCCAGCCACGGTTCGTGCTGCGCCGGTTCGTGGAAGGCGACCTGTCCGGGCTGTTCGAAGACGCCTCCACCGTCGAGTTCGACCAGGACGCCCCTATCGTCGTCACCGACACCTCCGAACTCTTCGCCCGCGGTGACCTGGCCGCGCAGCTGACGCAGGTGTGCTCCACCGCCTGGATCCAAGCCGTCATCTCGGATCGGGCCGCCCGCCGCACCCGGTACGTGGTCCGCGAGGAAGGCTGGCGGGACATGACGAGCCTGGCGTCGCTGCAGATGTTCCAGCAGTGGCTGAAACTGTCCCGGCATTACGGGATCAGCAACATCGTCATCCTGCACAAGATGGGCGACTTGGACGCGGTCGGCGACGCCGACTCCCTGGAACGGTCGCTGGCGTATTCGATCGTCGGTGACATCGAGAACAAGTTCATCTTCCGCGTCAACCACCAAGAGCAAGCCGCGCTCCGGGCCCGGCTGAACCTGCCCGCCCCGCATGTGGAGATGGCCCGGCAGCTGCGCAAGGGCGAGTTCCTCGCCTACGTCGGCCAGTACTCCTACCTGGTCGACTGCTTCGCCACCTCCACCCCGTGGGAGTACGCCCTGTTCGCCACCGACGACGCCGTCTCCCCCGCCGACCGCGACGACACCACCGTCCGCGTCCTCGACTCCGGCGCCCTCGACGAGTACTGGCCGGAACCGGCCGACCAGTCCGTCGACGGGTGGCTGAGTACCGAGTCCGGCGACCTGACCGAGGAGCTGTGATCATGACCACCGTCATCCCGCCGCGCACCTACGCGACCGTCACCGGCCCGCACGCCACCTTCGTCACCCTCGACGGCCACGCCGAACCCGTCACCGCCACCGCCGGTGAAGACATCCGGCAGGCCATCGTCCGCCGCGCCGCCGACGAAGCCCGCCGCACCGGCACCCCGATCGAACTGGTCACCTCCGGCGACCGCGGCGCCCACCGTCTGCTCGTCGACCCCGCCGGCGACCTCACCCCACTCCCCGCCACCCCTGACGCCGACGCCAATCCCGACGACGACGGCGGGCTGGACCTCGGCCCCTACCTGGACGTGCATGACGCGACCATTCCCAGCCGTGGAGAGGAGGTGAGGGAACGGGCTCCGCAGCCGACCGAGCACCGTGCCGGCGGTGCGGCGGCTGCGGAG